>JAJDBE010000001.1 GCA_029261515.1 Nitrospinaceae bacterium
CAAAGCCTCAAAGAAAAGCGAGCCATACACACGGCAAGCAAACGCGCCGCCAAAGGCGAAGCCGTTACTCTCCAGACCGCCTTCGAAGAATTCCTAAAGACCCGCACACTTAAACCACGAACGGTGCATGACTACAAGCGATCCATGGAAGTCACTTTCCTCGATTGGAAGAGACGCCGAGTGATCGACATCAAACGCGATTCAGTGGCACGGCGACACGAGAAACTCGGGAAAGACCAGGGGGCAGCTCAGGCAAACCAGCACATGCGTTTTCTCCGTTCAGTGTTGAATTTCTGCGCGGGATTCTACGAGGACGCCCAAGGGAACCCTTTAATCAAGTTCAATCCTGTTCAAAGGCTGTCCCAGACTAAAGCATGGTATCGAGTTCCACGGAAACAAACCATTATTAAAGACCACCAGCTTCCCGCATGGTTCCAGGCGGGGCGAAGGGATCACACTGGAAGCCGACCAAGTGGATCTGAAAAGTCGGACCTACACCGTCCTGGACACAAAAAACAGGCCGCCCCTCACTCTTCCCTTCCCCAAATATCTATTCAGCATCATCAAAGCCCGAATCGAGAAATTGCCGAAGGGAGCGAAGTACGTTTTCCCCGGAACGGGGAGCAAAGGGCATTTTACGGATCCCAAACGCCAGGTCGCCAATGTGATCGAACGATCTGGGGTCAAGTTCACATTGCATGATCTTCGGCGACACTTCATCACCATTGCCGACGGCCTGGATCTGTCCGTTTTCGCCATCAAGCGCCTTGTCAATCACTCCATGGGATCCGACGTGACAAGCGGCTACGTGGTGTCCGATGTCGAGCGGTTGCGTGGGCCAATGCAAAAGATCGAAGATCGCATCCTATCTCTGGCCGGCGTGAGTAAAAAAGGAAAAGTGGTACCGATCAAAACCGCGATATAAAAGGGAGTAGAATATACATTTGCCAGGCGAAATACTCCTTTTTGCAGGGCCTTGTAATGCTTGATTCCGTAAGATTTCCGTTTTTTTTGTGATGCGCCCCAGCTTATCCCGCACAAAAAATGTTGAAAAAACGGCGGACGCGTTGACGTTCGCGGTATACGAATCCACTTCTGCAAAACCGTTGTAGCTCAAGGAGCCTGTGACGATGCCCAAGGTCGTTCCGGTGAGGAGGTCGAAAGAAAGGAAATGTTGGAATTTGAAAGGGGAAAGAATTGTCCTAAGTCAAGACTTGACCCCTATTCTATTCTATTCTATTTGACCCCTATTTAAAAAAAACGTTAGAAGCGTTGACACTAGTAGTATAGGAATCGACCTCGGCAAAACCCTTGTATGTGAGGCTGACGGTTTTAACTTCAAGTATGGTTCTAGTTAGGAAGGCGTTGGAGAGCAGAATGAAATTAAAAGCGGATAAGAATATTTTTCGGCACAGTTAAAAATAAAGGACTGCCTTGAAGTCGAGGAACAGTTGTTCTAATTTAGACTTGCCCCTTAATCTCAGTTTATTATTGGAGATACAGCGGAATCAGTCATCAAAAGGTGCCAGGAGGCTTTTTACTGTAGAGTCTGATAAGAATTGGGAAAATACTTCTGTTCCATTTTTTAGATGTTCACTTTCTATAACCGAAATACTTTCCACTTGGATGAATTTCCAAGTCACTATGTCACCTTTTTGAGCTTCATAGGAATGCTCGGATTTCTTGCCAATTTTTTCAGCTTTCTCTTGGGCATCCTGTTCATTTATTGCTTCGATTAAGACCACTCTAAATTCCCATAGAGGAGTCTTTTCTGAAGGAACACTATGAATGGCCTTGAACAATAAACTAGTTCCATATAGCATCATTTTCTAAATTTCTCTCTATCTAAAAGTTTTTTGGCAGTTCTGGCGCGTGCATTTCCTTTATTCGCCTCTTTGATTATTTCCGCGATTGTCTTTTTTCTGAACTCTCCTGGAAATACTTCATTTATTGATCCCTTACAAAACTTTCCAATAAAATCATCAGCTGTGGTGGAAAGCCTTTTAATCGCTTCTCGAATTAAGGTTTGCTGGCCTTGCGTACCTGCGACCTCAAGCAAGGTTTTTAATTCAGCTATATTCCCTTGCTGTATAGCGCGTTGGATGGCTAGATCAATCGTAGTACTTCTCTTTGGAAAAAAACCTTCCAAATCAATGAAGTTGACAGGGTCATTGAACGTGTACCCATATAGATTGGTATCTTCGCCATCAAACCGAATTGGATCTTTACTTGTCCATCGTCCTGTTTCAGCATCATAATCTCTTGCGCCGAAGCGGACTAATTTGGTATCTGTGTCATACAAGCCACCCACGAAACCAAATGGTTGGAACTCAGGATTTGTGTCAGCAATCACATTGCCCCATTCATCGTAGTCCATGGATTGAATGACCGTTCCGATTGCGGTATCAACTACCAAATGTGGGCTTCCTAAATGATCGCTGATGATTCTGTAAGTAACACCTCCTTTGATGGCGAAATCCGGCACGTTGGCTCGACTGGCATAGATGAATCTCGCCACCACAGTCTCTGTTCCATCCAGCTCTGCCACTGGATTGAGTCCATCTTTGTACAACCACGCTCTTTCCAGTGTACCATTAACTTTTTTACCGACACGCCTGTTTCGGCCATCAATGATGTATTCTATTAGTGTAGCATCTGGCAACGTTACGGAAATTAAATTTCCCAAAACGTCGTAATTATAAGTGGTTTGCCCGCCATCGTTTTTTGTTAACAATTCACCATTTGCAGTGTAGGTGTAAGTCGCGGTTCCTTGAGATAACAAACGATCCTGATCGTCATAAACCGCGCCGTTGTTCAAACGGTTTCCGTTGGAATCGTAAGTGTAGGATGCGAACGGCAGGCTGTCCCGATCCACATTGGTCAACCGTCCCGCCGTGTCGTAGCTATAGTCGAATACATGTGTCACACCCTGAACGGTCTCGGTCTTTTGCGTAATGCGCCCCAGTTTATCCCGCACGAAAGAAGTTGAAAAAACGGCAGAAGCGTTGACGCTGGCGGTGTAGATATCCACGTCCGCGAAGCCGTTATAGGTAAAACCGTCAGTAACCACGCCCAACGTTGTTCCTGTGAGCAAGCCGTTGGCGGGATCGTAGGTCAGTGTCTCTGCTCCGACGCTGGTCAACAAACTGTCGTTGTCGTAACCAAAACTGATCGTGTTGCCACCATTCACGCTTCTGGAGGTCAAACGGAAATCGTTGTCATAGGTTCTTGAGACACTTCCAGCCACCGTTCCCGCCCAGGTAGAACTGGTAAGCAACGCCCCGTCATAAGCAAACGTCAAGGTCCCAGTATCGGGCGCGGTAATTGAGGTCAGGTTGCCTCAATTAAAAAGGAGAGATGCAATGAACCGGATATAAATAATCTCCCATACCAGCAACCAAATGGTCACTCCTAGCCAGTAAAACCATTTACTTTTTGTTTTCCCCAGCCAGAGAAACCAACCAAATAGTGCGTAATAAAGGCCATTTAACCCGACCAGGGTAATATAGAAAGAAAACATTTCAAATATGTTTTCAAGCAATCCAACTCCCATTGCAGGAAAATACGAAAACCATAAAAAACCAAAAAATTTAAAACTCCAACCAGATTTTCCAAAATCTGATCCGTAAGCAATCACAGTGATAAATATCGGAATGATTAGCCCAGCAACTCCAAACTTTATTATGAAAATTTTCATGCTTTTTTAATCTTCCTCTAAATTATTTTGGCCAAATTTTTTCTCGAGGTAATCCGCTAATTCTTCTGGAGTTGATATATTGGAAGGAACATCAATTCCTGCGGCTCTAAGTGCTTCTTTCACAAAGCCAACACAGTTATCAAAAACAAATGAATAGTCATCAGGACTACCGTAGGCTTTTAAAATAAAGTCTCGGATTGCTTTTTCCTGTTCTGGAGTAGTATTTATTATTATTGTTCTTTTAGGATTTCCAGTATCTACCCTTATTTTCCCTCTGGTTTTAATCGCTGGGTTGCCGGGTGCGCCTTCCCTAGGGTATTTCCCTACAGTTGTTATATTGTCAACCCCAATTCCTATATGTCCCCATGGATTCTTAGCTTCATATTCCGTGATTGCTACATACAGTCCTAACAGGTCTTTAAAGTTTATCGGGTCACTTAAGACATATTCGTAGAGATTGGTTTGACCACTTGAGAAACGTATCGGATCGAAAGCAGTCCATCTGCCCGCCTCCGCATCGTAATCCCGGAATCCGAAGCGGGTTAATTTAGTCGCTTGATCTAATATCCCGCCAGCAAATCCAAAGGGTTGAAAACCAGGGTTCGTATCCGTGATAACCCGTCCGAATTCATCGTAGTCCATTTGTTGAATGACATTTCCGTTGGATGTGTCAATGACAAACCTTGGACTCCCTAAATGGTCACTAATTATTTTATATGTAACACCTGATTTAATTATATAGTCGGGTATATTAATTTTCGAACCATATACAAACCTGCTAACTACATTGCCTGCGCCATCTAACTCGGCAACTGGATTCAACTGATCTTTATACAGCCACCCTTTTTCAAGAACGCCATCAACCTTTTTCCCGATTCTTCGATTTGAACCATCGATAACATATTCAATTAGATTCCCACTTGGTAAAGTTACAGAGACCAAGTTACCTAAGACGTCATAATTGTAGGTTGTCGTTCCTGTTGCGTCAGTCTTTGTCAGTAATTCCCCATTTGCTTTATAAGTATAATTGGAACTGCCTTGGGACAGTAGTCGATCTTGATCATCATAGACCGCTCCGTTATTGGTTCTATTGCCATTAACATCGTATGTGTAGCTTGCTGTAATAACACTATCTCGTTTCACTTCTTTTAACCATCCTGCTGGATAATAAGAATAGTCAAAGACGTGTGTTACACCCTATACCGTTTCGGTTTTCTGAATGATTCGCCCCAGCTTGTCCCGAACAAATTGATTGTCAAAAACAGATGAAGCATTTATGTTAGCAGTATAATCCTCCAATTCACCGAATCCATTATAACCAAACGTATCGGTAACAACTCCAAGGACGGTTCCTGTCAGCAAGCCATTTGCTGGGCTGTAAGTAAGGTTTTCCGACCCCACCCCAGTTATAAGGTTGTCATTGTCATAGGATAAATTAATGGTGTTCCCACCATTGATACTTCTTGATGTAATTCTCAGACTGTTATCATAGGTACGGGATACAGTACCGGATATGGTTCCGTTCCATGAGGTATTTAAAGGTAAAGATCCATCATAAGTAAAACTCAGGACTTCGTTTCCGGGAGCAGTCAGTGATGTGAGTGTTCCAGTGCCTGAGTTATAGGAAAAACTTATCGTACCGCGTGGAATGACGAGGTTGTCCAACCGTCCACCCGTGTCGTAATTCAGGGCGACGGTCTTGGCATCGGGCCGGGTAATGAGTGTAAGCTGTTTGTCGAGGTTGTAGGTAAATACCGTAGCGTTGGTGCCGGAGCCTGTGACCACAGGAGGTGTATAATCGGATTCCAGATTCACCGCCGTGTAGTTGAATACATGCGCCGGTCGAGCCGGTGGGGTGATGGAACCGACGTTTCCGTTTGAATCATAAGTGAAGTTGATCTCGCGCAGGTCAGGCAGTATCTGCTTCGTGACGCGCCCTGTAAGATCGTATTGGAAACTCACCACCCGTGATTCCGGATCGGTGATAGCGCTAATAAACCCCTGCGGATTATAAGCGATGGTGCTAGATCGCGCCGTCGCACCGGTGCTTTGCGTGACCGTGGTCAGCAATCAGATAATTTAGGTTTGAATATTTTTTTTTAACTCATTCTTGTTTCGATTTAGAAGCCAGAAATAATAAACTTCTAAGACAAACAGCAATAGACAAACTATATGGAAAGTTGTAAAAAACGAGGTTCGATTAGGATGGTCAAAATAATCAACTGCAGGAATCCATAATATATAAAAAACAGGACTAATAAACATCGCAATGCTTATGCCAATCCTTGCTGAAACTAGTAGGGTCATAACCATCCTTCCAATGGAAAGAACTCTTTCTAAATTCAAAAGGACTGGCCCTAGATTACTTTTAAGGATTTTTTTTAATAGAAAAGAGTGAATTGCAATAAAAGCCACTGAAAGAGCAATGTAAGAGAAAATGAAATCATCGATACCGTATTTTTCACCAGCCAATATACTTCTGACAATGTTTCCTGCAAAAAGAAGCAGATAGAAAATCTTGTATCCAATAATAAATTTCATATTCTAGCCCCTATTCAGCTCTAAAATAAGACTTTGCGGTAAAGGGTTTTGCGGTAATCGAAGATCACCATCAGGCAGATCTGGGCCGTCAGGATTATAAGGGTTTTCAGGGTTTAGAACGCATCCTGCTCCGCAGGAAATATGATCATCAAAAATTGCTTTTGACGTATTTTCTTGTGCTGTACAAAATTGTCTATCCACAGCCCTTTCCTGTAAGCATTGCCGCATACAATTGGACCAATTTGTTAAATGAGATTTGTCGGTAGTTTCCCCTTCTGGAAAAGTATTGCAAGCAGCGGGTGCCAACGTTTTAAAATAAAATCCACCATATCTGTCAGCCAAATCATCGTAAAGTTTGCAAGACTTGGTACCGTACAACCCTAAAGGATCCGTGAGATTGATGGGATCATTTAGGACATAGCCGTACAAATTGGTGTCGTTACCTTCAAAACGGATGGGATCTTTGGTGGTCCAGCGGCCCGTATTGGCATCATAATCCCTGAAACCAAACTGAACCAACTTAGTGTCGGTATCGTATAATCCTCCGGCAAAGCCGAAGGGTTGGAACTCAGGATTCGTATCTGTTAGGACGTTGCCCCATTCGTCATAATCCATTGATTGAATGGCTACGCCTGTGGCAGTGTCTATGACCATGCGCGGGCTCCCTAAAATATCGGTCACGATCCGGTACGTATTTCCACCTTTGATCATATAGGCCGGAACATTGTTTCGAGTCCCATAAACAAAGCGTGACACAACGTTGCCACTGCCATCTAGTTCGGCAATCTGATTGAATCCGTCCTTGTACAACCATGCCTTCTCAAGAACACCGTCGACTTTTTTCCCAATCCTGCGATTTTGTCCGTCATAGATATATTCGATTACATTTCCGCTGGGCAAGGTAACTGATACTAAATTCCCAAGAACATCGTAGTTGTATGTAGTAGTTCCTGATGGATCGGTCTTGGTCAACAACTCGCCGTTGGCAGTGTAGGTGTAAGTTGCCGAACCAAATGTTAAAAGACGGTCCTGATTGTCATACGTTCCACCCGCACGGTTGCCGTTGGAGTCGTAATTGTATTGGGAAATCAAAATTCCGTCTCTCCAAACTTGGGTTAAAAACTCAACCGAATTGTATACATAAGTGAACACGTGCGTGATTCCCTGCACAGTTTCAGTTTTCTCAACAATTCGCCCCAATTTATCGTAGATAAATTGCTGGGAAAATACCGAGGCGGCATTGACTTGAGAAGTATAGGTTTCCACCTCTCCAAATTCGTTATATGTCACATTATCTGCCACCAGGCCGAGGGTTGACCCGGAAACAAGCCTGTTGTTGGCATTGTATTGCAAATTTAGTGCCCCAGCCTGGGTGATCAGCTCATCTTGATCGTAAGTAAAACTGATCGTGTTTGCTCCATTCACGCTGCGGGAAGCGATTTGCTGATCGGTGTTAAATATTCGGGACACAGTTCCCGAAACGGTTCCTGCCCATGTCGAACTTAAACGAAATCGTCCATCGTAAGCGAACGATAATGTTCCACTATCAGGGGCCGTGATCGTAGTCAATTGACCCGTCAATGGATTGTATCCATAAGACGTCAAACCTCGTGGAATCTGCACACTGGCGCGCCTTCCGCCTGTATCGTAACCGAAGATAACTGTTTTCCCATCAGGCCGGGTGATCTGTGTCAATTGCCGATCAACATTGTACATGAAGTTGGTCGCGTGTTGAGGCAGACCCACGTTTGGTGGTGTATAAACTGATTCAAGATTTACCGGCGTGTATTCAAAAGTATGGGCGGGCCGTCCCGGCGGAGTGATTGAGGCGACATTACCCTCGGCATCGTAAGTCGAAACAATTTCCCGTAGATCGGGAAGGATTTGTTTTGTAACCCTGCCAACGGAGTCATATTCAAAACGATTGGAACGTCCTAACGGATCGGTGAGGCTATCGACAAACCCTTGCGGATTGTAGGATACCGTGTTCAACCTTTCTGAGGCTCCTGTTCCTTGACGGATTGCGGACAAACGTCCTCTGAGGTCAGGCTCAAAACTCCTATCCGCTATTTCCGGAACGATCTCTTTGCTAACTCGACCTTGATCATCGAAAACATTGGCAAACTGCCTGCCCTCTGGAGAAATATTTGTCATGGTATTTAGCGGTTTGTCAAAAATACTTTGGATGGTTCTGCCATTGAACGAAGTTGTGTCGGTCTGGCTGGTGAGGCTCAAGGGATCGGCGGGGTTGGAAAGCGTCACACTGCGCGTGGTGGTGAGGTTGGAAACGAGTCCACCCGGAGTGGTGACGTTCAGGTTAGTGGACGGACCCTGCATGCCGAAGCGGGGATCGGGTTTGCTGGTGATCACCGTTTGGGTGCCATCAGGTGTTGTGACCGTTTGGCTTTGATCGGTGCCGAGAAGTGTGGTGGTGCTCAGCCCGCTGGTATCGGTCGTCGTACGAAGATTCTTGCCGCCAGACTGCAGGGTTTCCACGGAAAAACTGGAGACGCGTCCCAATGCCGTGGTGTTGGTGACGATATAGTTCTCGTTCGTTCCGGTCTTGTTCAGATTGAGCGAACCGCCTGCAGGGTCCGCATCCTGAGTCAGCCGCCCCAAGGCATTGTAGGTATAAATGGAATCGTTCAGCCGTGGGTCGGTGCGTTTGGTCATCAACCCGTCTGGCGAATACAAGAACAGATTGGTCTCATTAGCCGGATTGGTGATGCCGCTAAGATATCCATTTGCATCGAGCGCCAATATCGTGGTCTGCCCATCCGCCGAAAGAATAGCCGTCGGGTTGCCGTTTCCGTCCCGCTGAATGGTAGTGACATCACCATCGCCATCGGTGACGGAGCTTAACTGTCCCGAAGCATCGTAGGCGAACTGCCATACCGTGGCTCCGGTCAAGGCATTAACGGTTTGCAAGTGCCGTCCGGTGAAGTCGATGCCGTAGACTTCCGATCCGTCTTCGGCGACGAGCTGGAATCCCTGTTGATTGAATTCCGGGAGCGGCGGCGCGACTTTACGCAGGCGGCCGTTGGTTCTATCGACCACATAAACATTACCTGCCGGATCGACGGTAATTCCATCCGGGTCCAAAGAAGCGCTTTTTACCGGGATGTTGTCTGCATTAAAGCCGAACTGGTTTCGTTGGCCTCCGAGAACGTTTAAGATACCTTCGGTATTGACCACATACATCCGCCAGAAATCCGTAAAGTACATATTACCTTCCCGGTCGAACGCGAGGTGTCCCACGGGACCTATACCCGATTGAGTGGCGGGTGCTCCGTCGATTACCGGGTCAATGCCTGTCCCCTGGTCGTTTTGACCATTGCCCACAACGGTGGTGATGATGCCTTCCTTGTTCACTTTGCGAATCCGCGCATTTCCCGCATCGGCGATGTAAACATTGTCTTCCTTATCAACTGCCACGTTCTGCGGAAAAATCAATTTTGCCTGGGTGGCCAGCCCGCCATCGCCACTGAACCCGACGGCTCCTGTACCGGCAAATGTCGTGATGATTCCGTTGGTGTCCACCTTACGAACACGGTGCGCGTTTGATTCTGCAATATAGAGATTGCCTTGGGAATCTACAGTGATTCCCGAAGGACTTTTTAAGCCCGCACTGGTTGCTAGCCCTCCATCTCCTGAGGAAACGGTACATGATGAGTTTCCGGCAAACGCTCTAATAATATCGTCGGTGCCCACCTTGCGAACACGGCACCGCGTGCTGTCCACGATATAAAGATTGCCGTCTGAATCAAGTGCCAAATCTCGAGGAGGGTCCAGTTTGGTGTTTAAGGCTGGTACGTTATCCTGAATAGTGGGGCCTCCCCCAGCGACCAAGGTTCCAGTGCCATCCACATTCAACCGGGCCACAACAGTATCGGAGACATACACATTGCCCTCTTCATCCGCAACCGCTGGTCCTGCAAAACCCCCCAATCTAACATCCAGGGGGCCGAACGTTTCAATATCCCTTAAGCCAAACCCGGCGCCGCCACCTATGACCGAGGTGATCACGTTGTTGAGGCTCTCACCGCTTCGGCGAGTGCCATCTCCCAGGTGCAAGACTTGACCGAAAGGATCGTAGAAATGCTGCTGATCCAGATTCCAGCCGCCAAGACCCAGAGCGCGGAAGTCCGTCGTGTTGACAGGTGTTCTGTATTCCTGGAAGACCGTGAGATCCAAACGAGTGGGACCAAAGGTGGCCTCGCTCGGCTGACCGGCAAACGTCTGGCCACCTCCATACACTGCCTCGTAGGCGTAACCGATTTTAACGGTGGCGACCGAAGTTCCGGGAACTTCCCGGCCATAGGCATCCAATCCATCCCAAAGAAAATCAGTCGATAAATCCGGTGAAGGCACGTGCCTCGATTCAAACCGCTGTCCCGCTATATCGATTGTCAGGTCGATGTGCAGAAGACTCGTGGGAAAACTGGAGCCTATCAAGGGAATCTTAAGCTTAGAACCGTCTTTGTTTCCCCGAACCCGGTCACTGACATAAGTCAGGCTGAAAGGAGTGCCCGTAACAGGGATCGTTTCACCCAGGATTTGTCCTTCCACCTGAACGAAAGATCGTTGAGGACAAATATTGCAATTATTGGGAGTGCTTTCTTTAGCGTTCTCCGCAGGGTCATTCATCGGCGATTCAGCATCCGCCGGAAACCGCAACGGCCAGTTCCAGTCGTAGATGGTGAAATGATCGAGCGGCACCCGCCAAAGCGTCTGCCCGGCGGTGTACTGGCTGGCCAGGGTAGTGCGTTCATCATCGGTGATGTTGAGCGCCGCCAGGATCGTGGCATCGTCCGGCAGAGCATCGCCATTGGTGTCGAGGTCCGCTAATCCCCCGGTGATGCTGAGGATCTCAATGACCTTGCCGCTCGCCTCAGGAATCCATTTTCCTGCGATGCGATCATAAGAACCGGAAGGAACATTGATGCCTGTTGGAAAATTTAGAAAATTTTCCAGATAACCATAGACTGGTTGGCTGAAATTGACCGAGGTGGCTCCAGCGGCAATGGCTTCATCGATACTGAACTCTGAGGCATAGGTATAAGCGGTGTTGGGCGGGAGCTTTGCGGGCATTGCCATCGGGCCATTGAGACCTACGGTAAACTCAGTCGCCCGTACGTTTAACGTGGTAATGGGTTGTGGAACACCGTTGACAATCATCTCCGCAGTGGTTCCTGGAGTGAACAGCAACGTCGCCTGCCGTGTGCCATCGGAGTCGGTCACCACACTGCCCTGGGCAGCGGTGATCTGGGTTATGGCGGAAAGATCAACTGGAGTTACCTGTGAATCGAGGGCAACCAGAGCCACATCATCGACAACGGCGTAATCCTGCCAAGGCACATCTACTTTACGCTGAGCTGGAAGAAAGTTGAGTAATTGGTAATTGACGATGAGCTGACCGCCACCGTTCACCGCCATATCGAAGAATCCATCCGAGCGGCTTTCGGTCTGGCCAAATTCCGGATGATTGAGAATGGTGATTGTGGCTCCAGGTAAAGGGGTTCCATCGCGACTCAGCACCTTGCCTCGGACTACAGCACCGCGTCTTGCTTCAATGGTTCCTGGAGCGACTCCGGTTTGGATCGGATTGGCTCCGGTGTAGAGAAACTCTGTGTTGGAGGCCACATTTGCAATGAGCGTATCATCCAGTGGAGGTGCAACGGTCGAAGGATCAGGCGGGCCGGTTTCGATGGTGTATTCAGCGCTGGTGATGGCGCTGTTAATAAAACCCAACTTCACGGCGAAGGCAGTGACGGTGGTGATTTCGGTCAATGTGATCGGCGTGGAGAAAACAGGGGAGCTGGTGGTCGGAGTGGTGCCATTGAGCGTATAGTGAATCGTTGCCCCTGGAGTTGTCGTGGATAAGGTTACATCCACCGAGTTTTGAAAGGTGTCGGGAGAAGGATCGAACGTCACGAGATCCACTTGCGGCGTCGGTTGCACGATGAAGTCTGCCGTGGTTACGGCGCTGTCGATGAATCCATTGCGAACGGCGATGGCATTCACGGTGGTGTCGCTCGTCAAGTTAAAGAGTCCGGTGAACAAAGTGGACGCGGCGGTGGGGGTGGTGCCATCCAGCGTGTAATGAATCGATGCGCCGGTGGTGATGGTGGAAAGATTCACAGAAACCGAATCGAAGAACGAACCGCCGTTTGGCGTGATGATGGGAGCCGCGACTTCCGGATTGGAGGTTCCGGTTTCTTCGCTGACATCGGTGTTTTGCCCGACAATGACGTTCTTGCCAAAGAACGCGCCTGAGGCAACGGTGTCTTTCTTCAACCAGATGGTGCCGTTGGAAACATAGAGATGCGCAGTCACCGTGTTGCTCTGACCGAATTTTGCTGTTCGAGGGACTGATCCATCATCGGTGCCTTCGATGAAAAACTGAATGTCTTCCGCATTCAGGTTGGAGCCTGCTGTCGGACCGACAAAAGAAGCTTTTTTCGTGCTCAGTGTTTGTTGGATACGAATTTCACTGGCTGCTTCAAACGATAGAGAGGTAAACTTTTTCGCTTCAATCGAACGGATGTGATACACACCGCCGCTGAACTTCAAAATTCCATTCTTATTGACAATGATGTCACCGTATTCTCCCGGAGCCAATATTACTTCCTGACCATTGGCTACTTCGATGTCACTGGCTCCAGCACCTATAACCGCAGAGCGGAACACCGGCAGAAGATCGAACAAGGGCAAAGCCAGAGGATTGGTGATCGTCCCGTTGATCGTTCCATTGTTAGTCAACTGGTTGGTGAAGACACTACCATTGATCACCGCGTTGTTTTTGATTTTGATGCTATCGGCAAAGAGAGAAATCTCAGCCGGGATCACCACGCTTTTGCCTACAACCAACTGTGCCTGTGTGTTGACCCAGGGACCGGGAGTGACGTCACTGACACCAATGTCGCCTGTCGACATAGAGTTTTTCTTGAGCCAGATGCTGTTGGTCGCAAGAATCGAGAATGAGGTGAGATCGGGAGAAACGTGATACCCGATATCCACCGTTGTGTTGGCTTCCCGGGTTTTATCTGTGTTGGTCGTGTGGTGGTACAGTCCGGCAGCAGTGGCGGTACGACTGCCTGCATCGATCAAAGGGGAGGTTTGATCGAGAAAGAAGTCCGTCACTATGGGATCGGCAGTTAATACTATGTCGTTGGCTCCACTGCCATTTTGTGGCGTCAAAAAAAACGCATTGAAATCTTCCACATCAGGAGCCGTACCTGCAAATACCGAAGCACCTTGAATATCCAGGAACAAACTGTCCGTCACCGAAAATGTCGATCCCGTGGTATTGAGTGTCGTATTGAACCCCGAACCACTAAACGAATAAAACGTCAGGTTATTCGACGTGATGGCGAGTGTATGAACGCCATCATCGGCAACAACGGGTCCGTTGGCTCCAAAGGCGACGAGGAGATTTTTGAGTTCCAGCGTCGCGACATCAGTGTCTTGAGAAAGAGAAACTGGAGTTCCTGTGGCAAAAAACTCACTGTCGCGAAGAGAAAAAGTGCCACTGCCACTAAACGCAATTCCGGTGCCGGCATATCGGACTTGAACAAAACGAATGGCAGTGGCACCCAGAGTCAGAGCGTTTGTGTACTGAGACACAATCGGAGTTCCCGTGCTTCCTGCAACGGTCTCCCCTACCGTATTGTCGTGCTTGGAAGTAAAGATCGCCCAATTGGACGATGTGGTTTTAAAAACAGGATTGGCGATGTCCAAAGCCGCTCCGGTCACCGCATCGTCGAACTTGATGACTGCGTTGCCTTCAATAGTGACCACACCTGTCATTACGGTCGGTCCTGTGACCAGATACGTTCTCCCCGATTCAAACACGAAATCATTCGCAACCGTTCCTGAAGGAACAGAAACCGGAGCGCCTTCGGCGGACGTTAGTAAATTAGCTTTCGGGAAAGAAAAGATAGAAAGGAACAAAACCAAAAAGGTCAGGAAGGCAGGCCAACGCTTCATCATCAACTCCCCACAAAGGTGATTAGAAAAGTAACTGGAGATATTCAGTTGTAAACTTCTGGAAAAACCAGAACCTGGAATGGTGATTTAGGAATGGGTTCTTTAAAACAGCAACCCGAGATTGCGGATGGTTAAGGTTGCTTTGAAGAGATCAGTTTGCCGAATAATTTTATCGACATGGCAAAATTATTAAATCTGAGGGTGAAAGTCAAATTAGAATTTTAATAGCATTAAAATTCAGATACTTGAGGAAATGATAAAAGTAGGTTTGATTCAGAAGTGAACTATTTTCCGTATATAAAGCTATCTTTGTGTTCTGCCAATCAATATATTTGATGGTTGGGTGACAGACAATAATTTCTTGAAACTTAGGCGAATGAACCTTTTCCAAACCTTCACTGGCTGGCTGGTTCATTTCTAGAGGACTCGCATAGTGAAAAACGAGTTGTTGATTTTTTTGATGCTGGAAGACCAGATCAAAACCGCGATATAATCCTAATACCAGGTCTTACCCGACGGGGGACAAGCCGGGTTACCTTCACCCGGCTTGACCTGGCTCACCGTTGAAGGCGCTTGAAGGAGCGCTCAGTGGACAACTGGAGCAACCCCAGCTTATGCTTCCCCGATGAATGGGAAAATTGGTGTGTCGGGGAGTTTTTCTGGATGTTATTTGGTGACCCTGCCTTGGATGTCATTAAACATCCGCTTCGCATAGGGAACTTGGAAAATATTAGCCCTCCTCAGAAACACAAAATCAAAGAAATATTTGGATATTTTAAGAGTTCACTCGACGCCGGTTGGTTTGGAAGATTCAGTAGAGAGTACGCCAGGTTTCCTTTCTCAAGAACTATTGAAAGAATTGAAGCGTTTGGGATATCCGGTTCCAAAGGGACTGATTGAGGCCAGGGATAAAGGGGATTGGGCAAAAGCTGAAATTTTGCTGAAAAAACTGCAAGAAAATATGAGATATTTTTAAAAAACAGTTGTAAGACTCCAAAAAAAAATATGTGGAAGGAAATAGTTAAAGCTGAAGTCAAAAGAATATTAGGAAAAGAAGACAATAAACTTCTCAATAACAAACAATTGCTTGAGCACGATGCAATTAAAGCTATTTCAATCGACATCAGAAAAGCCTCTCAATCCGGAAAAACTCCAACAGATGGCGAAGTTATCAAATATTTCAGACAAACTCGGTCTGATCACTATCGATCAACCTAATGTTTAATAAAGTGCCCCCGAGACGATTCTAACGTCCGACCTACGGATTAGGAATCCGGTGCTCTATCCAGCTGAGCTACGGGGGCGATTTTTTTGTTATCAGTCAATCATTATAAAGCACCGGCATTGTGTAGCCGGATTTTTACTGATTTCCCGTTAAATTTGGAAGGAAATTGTAATCGTTTTTCAGAAGGTAATCAATCCCTTGAATTGGAAAGCGATTGAGGAAAAAGGCGGAAGGCTTTGATCGGGGAATGATCTGGCAGGCTAAAACGATTCCGGGCTATTCCTGAGTATTCTCCCCCTCAATCTTTCTGGCTATATCCCGCAAGTCTTCGCTTTCCGGGAAGCTGGAGCCACTTTCAGGCACATAATACCTCCCGTCCTGCTCATTCTTTCTGAGCGTCACGATGATACGGCTGCCGGTAACGTCGTCATTTGAATCCTCAGCGTTGATATCTTCGTCTGTCCACTGATAAAACACCAACGCCTGCAGAAATGGTCCCTTGAAGCTTTCAAGTATCTTTGATTCAATGCGGTATAGCGTCGAACTCCCGTTTCTTTTTTCAAATTGAAAGCCCACAACCTCAACAGCGGCAACCATGTCAGATTTTTTCATGCTTTCTCGAAGCATGGGGGCAAATATATTTTCCGGTTCAGGATCTTCCGATAGAGGCTGCGCATGACCGCCACCTGCGAATAAAAGAACAAGGGTACATAGACACAATGTCAGGAACTTAACTGCCAAAACTTTTTTCGGCATAAATCAACTCGCAGGCATAAAACGCGAAGCAATAATCAGGCAAGCTTTACTTATTGGGAGTTTTTTGAGGTCTCATTTTTTGCTTTAGAAGCAAGAGTTTTTTCTGGCTGGAAAAGTAAACGCTTTCCAGGTCATTTTCCTTATTCACTTTTCTGGATACATCCAAGGCCCATTTTTCAATTTCTTGATTCTTTATTTCATTCGCCATGATATCCACCTGAATTAGAAAAGTTATTCAAGGCCAGCTAAAAAAATAAAAAGCGATCAAGCCTATCAAAAAAGAAATTAAAATTTAATTAAGTGAACATTAAAAGCCGTTAATATTTCGGCAATGCGTTTATAAACAACTCTCCTTTCTGGATTAATTTATTTTTTCAATGCAAAAGCCAATTTCGTGTCCGATCCTGCAACCACGGTCACTTCACTGCTCACCTCACCGACATAAGGGTGCCAGGCAGTCACCCAATATTTCCCTGGAGGAATTTGATCCATTTTGAAAGTGCCATCGGCTCCGCTGATGGAATAGTAAGGGTTCCACACCACACGGGCGTCCGCCTCCATAAAATTGTGCTGATCACATTGCAAAAAGAAGTGCTTGTCTTTTTTCGGTTTGAACCGCTTGAAGGATTTCGTCACGTCGGCAACATCCCCTTTGCTTGGTAGAGGTTTGTTGAACAGAGTCTTCCGGCTGGCGCCGACGATGGAATATCCGTGCGGGTTGTGCAGGATGTCCGGGTCCTGATTGGTGATGGTCAGCAACCCTTCTTTCATGCCTTTGGGGGTCTTGCGGATGGTCGAAACCTTTGGGAAAATATCACAGGCCTGAAAATCGAAGTTGTTGCCCTCCTCCGGCCAGGCTTTTCCCTTTTCGATATTCTGGATAAACACCACGGTGTCTTTTAGCTTGCCGTCGGCCACAACAATCTTATAGCGCGGGCGAGTGGTATCCTGAGCGTCCGGATGCGTCGAACAGAACTCGACATTCTTCCCTTTGCTGAGATCTTCCATGATCGGTTCGGGAACCATGCCACTAAAGTGGATCACTCCGTTGATCGACCCACCATCGCTTACTGCTCTCTCCTCGTATTTTCCTTTTCCGACAACGCCCGCAGGCAATTCGCTTGTCACTGTCAGTTCAACATCCGTTCCAGAACTTACCGCAACTTTGGGTTTCTCAACAGGTGCCGCCGGTTTAGCTGGTTCCGCTTTCACAGGGGCCGGCACTGCGGCAACCGCACTTTTACCTGCCTGTTCGGGAGCGGCTTCGGCTGACGCTTCCTGCGGCGAAGTCTCATCCATAAACGTGGAATGAATATACTTCACCACATCCCAGATTTCCTTGTCCTTCAAAGTTTTGCCGTGAGCCACCATGCCGGTTCCGGCGGACCCGTTTTTGATGATCCAGAACATCTGCCCCGCCGAAACACTTTTCATGGTATCCGCACAAGTGAAGTTTCTCGGATTGGGTTTCAAGGCCGCACCCAGTTTTCCCTTGCCATCACCCTTATCACCATGACACATTTTGCAAGCCATCGGCTTTGCGGTTTTTGTGTATATCTTCTTCCCGTTTTCCAGATCTGCACTGCCGGTCTTGTCCATTTTCGCAATGCTGGAAGGCGCCGACTTGGTTTTTCTCGGTTGTGGACAGGGTCCGGAGGATTTTTTTACTTTACTCAAAACTTGCTTTTCAGGCTCCGGTGCAGGCTGAACAATCGTCTCCGCTTTATCTTCGGGTGGAGCAACCGGTTCAGAAGTTTTCGCCATTTGCTCGGACGAATCTTTAGCCTCCTCCTCTTTCTGCTTTACATCAGGAATTTCAGGCGGGGCGCTTTTCTGTTGGCTCTGGTCAGAAACGATTGTTTCAGGAGCGGGGCTTTCCATAGGTGCAAACAAACGACTGCGTGTTTGAGCATTCAAACGCCCATTCACTTCCAGCCCTTCCCTCTCCTGAAAGTTTTTCAATGCACCTTCGGTTTTTGGTCCCCAAATGCCATCTGTCGGTCCCGGATTGAAACCTTTTTCAATCAATGACAGTTGCGTCTTTTTGACTAAATCCGCCGCACTGGCAATTGAGATTCCCATGAGGAAGATAAATACAAAGAAAAAGATCGATATTGAAAATTTGAAACCCATCGCATTCGATGAGAGGGAGTTTTGCATTTTGTTCTCCTTATAATGTAGCCGTCCTCCACCTTGGGAAGCATCACTGAGCGGACAGGTGGGACAAAAAATTTAGTGTGTCGATTTGGTAGTAGAACTCATAATATCGTTATCAATTTGGAAACACAAGGTACGGATTTCCAATAGAAACGTTGTTGTGGAGACTTTTAACCAGTTTTACAGGGAGAAAACTGGTTATTGCGGGATCGCGTGAGAGGGAATATAATGAATTTATGAATAGGATTTCTAAAATTTACAAAAAGCCATTTTTCGCCTGTGTATTTTGCGTGATTTATACCGCGCTTTCTCTTGGTTTCGTCTTATTTGGCTTTTAGCCGACGGTAGAATCTCCCGCATATTATTTCAGTATTTGTTCATAGATTTCAACCAGCCGATCGTTCAGTTTATTCGTCTCAAAATGTTCTTCAATACGAGCCCGGCCCGCCTGTCCCATAGCATTCCATAATTCAGGATGTTCTATTAAATAGTTGAGCTTTTCAGCCAAACAATCCACACTCCTCTCCTCTACGAGAAAACCCGAAACACCGTCTTCCACCATTTCAGGAATGCCCGCGTGAAAAGTTGTCACAACAGGCAAACCCATCGCCATGGCTTCCTTCAATGTGGTGGGGATTCCTTCCTGATCTCCATTTTCGGCTGTTACGCTGGGACCTAAATAGAGATGGGAGTTGCGGATTATTTCCACAACTTCCTCCTGTTTTTTTGCCCCCAAAAATTTCACCTGGCCGCCGACCCCCAAATCCTGAATCAATCCTTGCAGTTCGTTATGCAAGGGACCATACCCTATAATGGAATAACTTACATTTGGGTGCGTTTTGAGGACTTTGGCCATTGCACGAATGCTATATTCGATCCCTTTCTTTTCAACAAGGCGGCCCGTCGTTACGATTCGAACCGTGTCCTCTGCAGGCGGGCAGGGATCATAAAAGAATTTATCGCAACTGACTGAATCATAAAAAACAATCGTTTTTTTGTTACAACCCAGTTGTATCAGTCTATTTTTAAAATATTTTGAAACGGGCAGGAACAAATCCGCCGCCTCAAATAATTGATTGTAAACGTCTCTTCCCTCCTGCTTTAAATGACGGGAAATATCCGAACCGCGCAAGGAAACGACTAACCGGCCCTTGAGAACTCCTGATTTCACAAAATCCAAAACCCTCAAGGCCACAACTCCAAATTGACAATGAACAATGTCATAGGACCCGCGGTCCAACAGCACCAGCAGGGGATAAACCCGCCACAAAAAGGCCGCTTGCTTGCCATATTTAAATACGTTCAGGGAATCCAAAATCGCAGAGGGATTTTTCCAGAAATTTTTCAGCAAAAGTTTCAAACAAATCCCCAGACGCCTCAAAATATTGGGGGGAACCTGCAAATAGTGAGTGCGATCTAAAAGACGGTATTGCTCCACTACCGGATGCACCTTCTTATTCTTTTTAGCGGGATAATCAAGAGAAATGATGTCCAGGTCGTGTCCCCTGTCAATCAAACCTGTAATGAGCGATAAAATAAAAGTCTCGGATAAAACAGGAAATGCACCGACAATAATGGCAATTCTCATAGCTAAAATTCTCTTAAAAATTTGAGCACAAATTAAATGCATTTTCCATGCAGGGGCATGGGATCGGGAAATAGAAATTTTATTTTATTATTCAATAGGATAGGAACTCTTCATATTGTGACAGCCATCCACCTCATCGTCAATGCAGGGCGATTGAATTCATACCTATAAAACTTGAAAAATATATCGTCCAGCGGATTTTAAGACAGGGTCAACCAGGGTAAAAGCCGAAAAATCCCCATGCTAATGAAGGCAAACTAGGGCTTTTTGTCCTAAAATTCAACTTTCCCAAATTAAAAAAGAAAAGTTTCTTTTTCAAGGCCTTCTTATTTCAACGGTGCTCCACATTTTCTTCTTTTTTTCCGCGGTACTTTGACTTATGCCCTAGAAAATCTGTATGATAAGGGACGCTTCACCATCTTGTAAATAAAGGAAGGGTCTCCCATGATTAAGGTACGAGCCAGTCAAATCTTTTCCCATTCGATGGAGGATGTGGTCGCCGCGAAAAAAGCTTTGGATGCAGGCGCCCCCTTTACCGAGGTGGTTGAAAAATACAGCACCTGTCCATCCAAACAAAATCAGGGCGACCTGGGTTGGATGCCGGAGGATTCGGTGGAAACCCTCATGGGGGAAACAGTCAGTGAAAATGACAAGGGAAAAATCGTCGGCCCCGTACATTCCCAATACGGTTACCACATCCTGATGATCTCGGAAATTCAGGTCGAAAAAATTGAAGGTCCCTTCACCGCGTCGACACCCATGAAAGAGGTCAACGACAAATTTCCGGACGCCCGTACCCTGCTGTTTAAAAAATTTCAGATCGGGCTTCCTGTTGCCGGTTACAAAGCGGAAGAAACGATCGCTTCCGTTTGTCAGGCGCAAAATAAGCCGGTGAATGAAATCGTCAATTTTCTAAACGCCGAATACTCCGATAAACACATCGCGGTCATCTCCCCAGAGGAGCTGGATATTAAACTGCAAACCGGGAAATCCAATCCGGCCCTTCTCGACATCCGCGAATCCTGGGAACGGGATATAAGTAAAGTTAAAGGGGCAGAGTTGATCACGCGCGAAAATTGCGAAAGCATCATCAACGCGCTGGACAAAAACCGGGAAATCGTTCTCATTGACTGGAAACAGGATCGCAGCCCGAGTTTTTCAAAATGGCTGCGGCAACGGGGGTTTGAAAACGTCAAATGTCTGGAAGGCGGCATCGACGCCTGGGCGGATCGAGTCGATTCCAGCCTGAACCGTTACGATATCGATGAAGACGATGGTTACCGCTACGAAGATATTATAGAGGAACCGGGCGACGCCCATAGTCATTAGATTTTTTATCCCAAGTTTCTTAAACATTCCCTGGGCCATGACATTTGTTCTGCAGGGGGTTCTCCGCTGAATCCGTTACTCCGCATTGAAAACCTGACCACGCAATTCAGCACCGAAGAAGGTGTGGTGCAGGCGGTGCGCAACGTCACCCTGGAAATCGAGCGCGGCAAAACCCTGGCCCTGGTCGGCGAGTCCGGCTGCGGCAAATCCGTCACCGCCCTCAGCGTTCTGCGCCTCATTCCGACGCCTCCGGGCCACTACGCCTCCGGTAAAATTCTCTTTGAAAACCGCGATCTGCTGAACGCATCCGAAGAAGCCATGCAAAAAATCCGCGGCAACGACATCAGCATGATCTTT
>JAJDBE010000002.1 GCA_029261515.1 Nitrospinaceae bacterium
TTCGCAGGTCTCAGCGTCACCATGCCCTTTAAAGAAAACATGATTCCTTTGTTAGACGAAGTGGACGAGACGGCGAAAAAAATCGGCGCGGTCAATACCGTGGTGAAAACCGAACGCGGCTGGAAAGGCTACAACACCGATTGTAGCGGAGCCATTGACGCGCTCACAGCGCATCTCGATTTAAAGGGCAAAAACGTGCTCATCATCGGCTCCGGCGGCACCGCCAAGGCCATCGGCTACGGCGTCGTGGCAAAAGGCGCGAACCTCACCGTCACCTACAAGCGCAACAAAGAGCGCGGCCAGCAACTGGCGAAGGAGCTTGGGTGTCAGTTGGCGTATATCAACGACATCGGCGATCATAACGCCGATGTGCTCATCAACTGCTCGCCGGTGGGCATGAGTCCCAATACAGGCGAGACGCCGTTTCCCACGCGGAGTCTTAAGGCCGGCATGGTGGTTTTCGATTCCGTCTACAACCCGCCGGAAACCCGTCTCATCCGCGAAGCGAGGGAGGTGGGCTGTACGGTGATTCCCGGAGTGGAGTTGTTTCTCAACCAGGCCGCCGGCCAGTTCGAATTATGGACGGGAACCCAAGCGCCTGTTCAGGCTATGCGTGATGTCCTGATGGAAAAAATTAAAGGGAAATAATGATGAAGCAGATAAATAACTTTCTATTTCTACTTTGGATTACCTCAATTTTTAGTGGTTGTGTGGGTTGGATTGATTCAAAGCCAGAGAATAATGTTGATTTTGCCATGATTGAGCAACTCAGCGATCTGGATGGGACCTATCAAAGTCAAGGAGAAGTGGAATCGGGGGAAGCGTTCAGTTCTTTGTCATGGTTGATCTGGCCAGATAAAGAATTAGATCACAAAGCTATTTTGAATATTGAGGTCAAAGCAATTAATGACACTACTATTCAAGTCAAGGGTATGGGGGCAGAGGGAGTGGTAAAGGAAAGTATATTGGTCCAAGGAAAAGATTTTAAATTGAAATCCGGGCGTATTCAAATTAGACGCGGCGCACAGGTTTCTGGATTTAAGCGCGGAGAAGCTTTTATTGGCCCTGTATATGAGAATATTGAGCTAGGTCTTGATCAACGCGGGGATGGGAAATATAAATCCGGCAACTTTGCAGCTGGTTTAGTTTTTTCTGTAGTACCGTTCGCATTTGGTGGTAGTGAGGAAATAAGATTTAAGCGAGTAAAATAAACTAGATAATACCTAAGAGCCACATTTTCATCAATCCTTTAAACCTTAATTTCATCCTCCCGCCCGGTACCGGGGAACCGAAGGATCGACGACCTGGGACCAGCCGTCGATGCCGCCGATGAGGTTTTGCACGTTTTTGAATCCTGATTCCAATAAGGTCTCCGCACCCCGGTAGGACCGCTCGCCGACGTGGCAATAGACCACGATATCTTCCTCAAACATCAGCTCCTGCACGCGGTCGGCCAACTCTGCCAGGGGTATATGCGTGGACCCCGAAATCGCCGCCAGTGAATGTTCCCATTCCTCCCGTACATCCACGAGACAGATGTCTTCGCCGTTGTCCAAACGTTGCTTTAACACCAGAGGTTGAATTTCCAGTACTTTTCGTTGCGTCATGAAAGAAACCTTACGCCCATTTTAGAAGGCGGTGCATGTAATGGTGAATATTCTGTAACGGGGTAGTTCACAACTGTGACCAGTCCCCATGCGGGTTTTGGAGTGACTCGAAAAGCCGGTCCGGCGCTTTACTTTGAATTCGCCTGCGTTCGGTAAAACCCCCCAAAAGAGAATCCCGGTCGGCACAGTTATTGCTCGAAGTAGGATATCCAAATGCCAAGGTAGCACGGAAAAACTTTGAAGGAAGTTTTTCCAATCCTCTCACAGCACCCGGGGCGATGCATCCCCTCAAGCGTCGCTCCGGGCCTGTCTCTATTTAAAGCCAATCACCGGCCAATAGACAAACAGCAAAAACAGGTAGCAGCCCATGCCGAATAGCGCCAACAGCGTCCCGGCTTTCACCATTTCCCCAAGCGAAATATAGCGCGAGGAGTAGGCCAGCGCCGACGCCGGTGTGGCGATGGGCAGAATGAAAGCGAAGTTGCTCGGCAGAATTACCGTCAACGTCGCCAGCGCCGGGCTGATGTCATACGCCGAACACATGCTGATGGCCGGCGGCAATAGAATCGCGATCACCGCTGAGTTGCTCATGAACGTGGTGAACAAAATCGAAAGCAGGGCGATGGAGATGAGAAACATCGTGCTCGATTGCACAGTGCCCGCAAAAACCTGTTGCGATAGCCATAGCGCCGCGCCGGAACTCGCCATCACTTCGCCAAGACAGATCGCGCCGCCGTACATCAAGATGATGGCCCAGTTGATATGGGGTTCGACCATTTTCCAGTTGATGAGGTTAAACGAAAACAGCGCTACCAGCGAGATGATGGCGATGTTGGCGATCCCCAGTTGATCGCCGTAGCCGAACCAGGTGAACAGCGTGAGCGCCATTGCCAGGGCTATGCCTTTTTCCTGAAAGCTGATCGGTCCCAGTGTCTTGAATTTTTCCATCAGCGTTTTCCGCGCCGGTTCGATGTCCTCAATATCCGCAGGGAACAGAGTGATGAGCGTCAACCATCCTGAAATCAGCAGCAGCAACACGAGAGGAAAACTGAACCAAGTATAATCGAGAATGCCGATGGTGCTCGACCCATTCGTTACTTTCTCGAGGATTTCCACCGCCAGCGGCACGCGCCCGCCGCCTAAAACCGTCATGGCGCCGCCGATGATACAGCCCCAGGCCATCGAGAAAAACAAGGCCTTGGCGAACACCGATTCGCCTTTTTTGAGATTCAAGGATTCGACGATGCCGATCAGAATGGGAAACATCATCGCCGCCACCGCGTGTTCCGACATGAAACAGGAACTGAGTGCACCGAAGAAATATATTGAAGAGATGAGTTTGCCTGGCGTTTTGCCCCAGTTTTCCATCACCCAGATGGACAACCGGCTGCTCAAGCCCGACCCGATCATCGCCGCCGACAGGATGAACACGCCTAGGATGAAGAACACCGCCTTGTTGCCGAAAAATGCATATGCCTGAGAGGCGGGCATGATGTTAAGAAGCGGAACCAGGGCGATGGCCAACAGGCTGGTGACCGAAAGCGGAATCAGGTTCGTTGACCAGAGACTGACACAGAGGAAAAACACGCACAGCACTTTGTAGCCGTCGGGTGAAAGATCCTGCGGGCCTTCCTGATTGAGCAGCAGCAGAAAAATTCCGAAGAACAGGCTCAGTAGAAGAGGGCGGCGCAAACGATCGACGATGACGATCCAAAGCGGTCTGCGGTCGACGATGATCTTGGAATTTTTTGGGTCGTCCTGCATTCGATTCCTTTTGCCCGGCTTCTGGAAAATTGTAAACACTCTACAATAAACGAGAATTCCCGGCAATTAAAGCACAATAAATAACAATGGGTTCGGGGGAGGGATGGTAGGGGGTGCAACAGGTTTTTGGGAGGGAAGGGCTATCTGCCGGATTCCGGCTCAATGGCCGTTCTTGTCGACCTGAGCGATGGTCCACAGATCGCAGGAGCCGCAGGTGTCGCGGTAGTTTTCGCGGAAATCGTCGAACGTGCCGCTCTGCCAGATGTCTTCGATCTTTTGATCCAGCATATTGCCCATTTTGGCTTGTGGAAGCAGACAGCAGGGGGTGACGTTGCCTTCGCGGCTGACATAAGCGTTGTCGAAAGTTTTAAGGCAATACTTTCCCGATTGATGCAGTTTATTGCGTAACAGTTGATAGGCGAACCGCGTGAAGCCGCTGGAGACGGAAAATTGCAGCCAGTCCAGTTGCACGCCTAAGGAGCGGGCGATTTTGTCGGCTTCTTTAAAGATGCGTTTTTCTTCCTGTTCGCTGGGGCGTTTGAGTTCCGGGGCGTATTTGCGGTCGATGCGGCCCACATTGACGACGTCGCAGCCGATTTTCGCGGCGTAGCGGATGACGCCGTACAGATCCTGCTCGCAGCCTGCGTGCAGGGTGGACTGTAATCTTAAACTGAGCGATCCTAGTTTTCTCAACTCGGCGATGGTTTCGATATTTCTATAGACGTCACTGTTGTTGTGGCCGTCCTTGACATTGGCGTCCGCATCGACGCTGTCGATGGAAAAGGTGAGCGCATCGAGACCGGAGCGCAGGATATTTTCGATCATCGTGGGTTTGGTGAACAAGCCGTTGGACGTGATCATGACCTTGTGCCCGCGTTGTTTGCAGGTGGCGATCATGTCGAAAATTCTGGGGTGCAGAAACGGTTCACCCCATCCGGTCAAAGTGATGTCTTCTTTGTCCGTCAGTTGATCGACGACGGCGAGGAATTTGGCCCAGTCCATGTGTTCCAGCTCGATTTCCAGATCTTCCCTGGGGCACATCGAGCAATCCATGTTGCAACGGTTGGTGACCTCGATCTGGATATGACGGGGTTTGCTGGGGAGCTTATATCTCAATCGGTTAAGCGTGTCGAGGGCCAGGCTCAGCATACGGCGGAATGGGGAAATGACCGGGTTTTGGCCGGTTGGCAGGTGGATTTTCCTATGATCCTTTTGATTTTACTTAAAATTTTGTTCGTCCCCGCTGGATAAAATGGTATTTTATATCCTTTACGGAGACTTTTAGGGAAAACTGAAGACATCGTCCTTCCATAAGGGTGGAATGATGGGAAATCTATATTTTTTAATGATTTAAAACGAATGCCACCGTACCGGTGCGAGGCCCTTAGGCCCCGTTGAGGAGAAACTTTTATGGCAATGACTGTTACAGAGAAAATATTGGCCGCCCACGCAGGCAAAGAATCCGTCAAGCCTGGTGACAACATCTGGGTGGATGTGGACGTGTTGATGACCCACGACGTTTGCGGTCCAGGCACCATCAACATCTTTAAAGAACATTTCGGTCAGGACGCCAAGGTGTGGGACAAGGAGAAAGTGGTCATCATCCCCGATCACTACGTTTTCACCTCCGACCCGCACGCCAACCGCAATATCGACATTTTGCGCGAGTTTGTCAAGGAGCAAAGCCTTCCCTACTATTATGATGTGGGGACGGAAAATTATAAAGGTGTGTGTCACATCGCCCTGGCGCAGGAAGGCCACAACCGCCCTGGCGAAGTGTTGTTCGGCACCGATTCCCACACCACGACCTCCGGCGCTTTCGGCATGTTTTCCGCCGGCATCGGCAACACCGACGCGGCATTCATCCTGGGGACCGGCAAGCTTTGGGTCAAGGTTCCGGAGTCCATGCGGTTCGAGTTCACCGGCACCTTTCCGCCTTACATCATGGCGAAAGATATTTTGTTGCAGGTGATCGGCGACATCAGCGTCGACGGCGCGACCTACCGGACGATGGAATGGGCCGGGGACGCGGTGTACAAGTTTCCCATGGAAGAACGCATGACGCTTTGCAATATGGCTATCGAGGCCGGCGGCAAAAATGCGGTGATCGAAGCCGACGACGTGACGCTGGATTACGTCAAACAACGGACGGACAAGCCCTACAAGATTCATCATTCCGATGCCGATGCCCATTACTATTACAAAAAGACCTACAAGGCTGATGACATGGAACCCATCGTCGCCAAGCCGCATTCGCCGGACAACAAGGCGGTGGTGACCGAGTGTCGGGACGTCAAACTGGACCGATCCTACATTGGTTCCTGTACGGGCGGCAAGCTGACGGATTTCATTGCGGCGGCGAAATTGCTGAAGGGCAAGAAGGTCAAGATCGACACCTTCATCGTTCCGGCCACTCGCGAAGTGGAGCAGGACCTGCATACGGTGAAAATGAACGGGCAGACCCTTGCGGACATCTTCAAGGAGTCCGGCGCGTTGATGGGGGAACCCTCCTGTGCCGCGTGCCTGGGCGGTCCCAAGGATACGTTCGGGCGAGCCAATTCCACAGAAGTGGTGATCTCGACCACCAACCGCAATTTCCCCGGCAGAATGGGGTCCAAGCAATCTCAGGTTTATCTCGCTTCGCCCTACACTGCGGCGGCGTCGGCGTTGACCGGACGGATCACTGATCCGCGTGAATTTTTGAACTGATAACGGAAGGCATTGAGCGATTATGCAGCAGATCATCGAAGGCAAGGCTTACGTGTTGGGCAATGATGTCGACACCGATCAGATCATTCCCGCCGAACATCTGGTTTACAGTTTGTCGGACCCGGAAGAAAAAAAGAACTACGGAAAATTTGCCCTTTCAGGCGTTCCTGCGGAAGGCGCGGGACTTCCCGAAGGCAAACACGCGTTTGTCAACGAAGGGGAGTATGAATCAGACTATAGGATCATCATCGGCGGCAGGAATTTCGGCTGTGGCTCTTCGAGGGAGCATGCCCCGGCATGTTTGAAAATTGCCGGCATTCAGGCGGTGGTGGCGGAATCCTACGCGCGGATTTTTTACCGCAATTCGGTGGACGGCGGGTTTTTCATCCCCTTTGAATCCAAGGTGCGATTGGCGGAGGATATCAAAACCGGAGATCAATTGTCGATCGATGTGGAAGCGGAAACCTTGACCAATAAAACGGCGAATAAAACTTACGAGCTGAAATCGCTTGGCGAAGTGATTGAGATCATCAAAGCCGGAAATATTTTTGAATACGCTAAAAAAACGGGAATGATTGCGCGATAGATGAGTGTCACGTTGCAGGGTTGGAAGAAAATGCGTTCGGAGTGGACCGTTCTTTTTTGGGTTCTGTTTTTCTTTTTATCCCAAACCGGCACGGGTGTGGCCAAAGGTTCCGACGCTACTGATGTTTCCGGCATGGTGCTGATTCCTGAGGGCGTGTTCACTATGGGGAGTTCCGAAGAGGACATCCTCTGGGTGGCCAAGGAATTTTTTTCCGAATCGCTGGAATGGTACCGGGATGAAACTCCCCTGCGTAAAGTCTATTTGGGCACTTTTTATATCGATAAATACGAAGTGACCAATGCCGAGTTCATGCAATTCAGAGATAAGGTTCAAGGACCTGAACCTAAGTTCATGGACGATCCCAAGTTCAATAAACCGAGTCAACCGGTGATGGGAATCACCTGGCAGGAAGCGTTGGATTATTGCAAATGGCTGGGGAAACGCCTGCCCACGGAAGAAGAGTGGGAGAAGGCCGCACGCGGAACCGATGCCAGGTATTACCCCTGGGGAAGTGACCCGAATCCCGCGAATGCCAATGTCCGGGGGCTGGAGGATGGGAATTATTATACGGCCCCTGTGGGGGATTATGATGAAGAAGGTGCAAGCCCTTTTGGCGTTTTTGATATGGCGGGGAACGTCTGGGAGTGGACCATGGACTGGTACCAGCCCTACGAAGGCAACCAGCATGAAAACGATTTGTATGGCACCACGTTGAAGGTGATTAAAGGCGGGTCCTGGCAGTCCAATATGGATCTCGCCCGTTCGCCGATTCGCGGTAAGGCGATTCCTGACCAGCGCCAGAATTTTACCGGGTTCCGTTGTGCCCGCGATTCTTAATGGGAGATTTGATCGATGTCTAATTTAATGAAATGGGTTCTTCCGGCGGTGGTGTTTTTTTTCCTCGCCCAAACCAGTTCGGGCTATGACCCCAGCCAGCACAAAGGTAAAGGCGGTAAACACGGGGGTGGAAAAGGCGGACACGGCTACGGCAGGCCCAAAGGCCCTCCTGCGGACATTCCGGCGCATATCAAGGAGAGAACCAGTCCGGATGGGACGGGAGTCAATCTCAACAAATCGCAAATCGGCGTCAAGGGCATGGCGGTTCTGGCGGCGTCTCCTGAAGTCAAGAGCGTGGTTTCGTTAGCGTTGCAGCAAAATAAACTGGGCGATGAAGGGGTTAAAATCCTGGCGCAGTCGGACACCTTCCAGCATGTGGAACTGCTCAATCTCTGGGGCAATGAAATCACCGAGGCGGGGGTGAGTTTGATTGCGGAATCACCGCATTTGGCGCACTTAAAGGAATTGAAGCTGACGCGGAATAAGATCGGCGATGCAGGGGTGATAGCGCTCGTTCAATCCAGCAATGCAAGCCACCTGACGCTGCTGAATCTAGATGCGAACCAGATCACCGACAAGGGCGCTCTGGCCATTGCCAACTCGCCGCAGTTGTCGACTCTT
>JAJDBE010000003.1 GCA_029261515.1 Nitrospinaceae bacterium
ATATGAAGTGACAAGCGCCCGGTTCAGCGAGTTTCTCAATGCTCATCCTAAAGCAAACAGTGGCTTTATCGAATTAGGTGCAGCGGTGACGATCGAAAAAATAAACGGACACTTTAAACCACGTGCGGGATTGGAGCGTTATCCCGCCAACCGTATCTCCTGGTACGGCGCCGATGCCTATTGCCGCTGGCGAGGCAAGCGTTTGCCGACAGAAGCGGAATGGGAAAAAGCCGCACGCGGCACAGATCAGCGCATGTTCCCCTGGGGCAATCAGTGGCCCAGCAACGATCGTGTCACCTTTCGCAGAAAGTTCAGCAAGCTCGGATTTCAAGTCATGGAAGCTGTAGACGGTCTGCCCCAAGGACGATCTCCCTATGGAGTACACCACATGGCGGGGAACGTCTGGGAGTGGGTGGCGGACTGGTACGCGGACAATTATTACGAACAGTCGCCGCGAGAAAATCCCAAAGGACCGGAAAGCGGCATCAGCAAAGTACTGCGTGGCGGCAACTGGTACTACAAAGGTTACTACATGCGCACCACCTACCGCTTCAACGAACGACCCGAAGTGTTCAAAGTTTGGCAAGGATTTCGCTGTGCGGTTTCGACCGCAAACGAAAGATAAACCATTTAAAATATTCTCTTAATTTCGTTTATGTTTAAACCAGGGGATGTGATTTCATATTTACAAATGTGTCAGGAGGAAGATGTTAATCTGCAAAGAGGAATGAATTTTCACTTACAAGGCAACATAAGCGTAATCCTTATGAGCTTGCGAGCGGGCGCACCTTATGCAGATAAAATTGAAGATGATGGTAAAGTTTTAATATATGAAGGACATGATATTCCAAAGAAACTCAATGGTCCAAACCCTAAAACAGTAGATCAACCATTTCAAAACCCCAGTGGTAGTTTAACTCAAAATGGTCTATTTTTTAAAAGTGCCATTGATTATAAAAAAAACAATATTTCTCCAGAGCTTGTCAGGGTATACGAGAAAATTCGATCAGGAATATGGGTATACAATGGTTTATTTATATTAGTTGATGCTTGGCATGAAAGGGATGAATTTAGAGAGGTTTTTAAGTTTAAATTAGAATTGACCGATGAAGTTTGGGATTTTAAACGTCAAGGAAAAATGGGTTTGGATCACAATAGATTAATCCCATCACAGGTAAAGCTAGAGGTATGGAAACGAGATCATGGAAAATGTGTAAAATGCGGCAGTACAAATAATTTGCATTACGATCATATATTGCCATTTTCAAAAGGTGGATCTTCTTTGGTTAGTAAGAATATTCAGATTCTTTGTGCGAGACATAATTTAGAGAAGAAGGATAGGATTGAATAGTTCAGTCTAAAACAACAGCCCCCCTCACCTTCTTTTGTACTTTAACGCTTTCTTTAACACCCAGTCGACGTTGATTTTCTTTTGGCAATATTTGTAGATCGCTTCGCTTAATGCCAGGATCTGACAGTTCTCCGTTAATATCCCCGCTTCGCTGCAATTGATGATCGTGGCTGGTCCCTGCCGCTTCCACGTGGTGAATGCCCAGTTGAACCATTGTTTGGAGACGGACATGGATTTCAGCGTGGGCAGTGCTTCCCCGTTTATGTCGGTTTCCATGACGACGTTTTCCTGCTGCCGCTTGAGGGTGGACTCGATACTTTCTTCCGCCGCACTTTCGCTTTCGCGCGTGTAGGTTTTTCTTTTCGGCCAGGACAAATCCTGCCCGACGAAAAGGATCGGGTTGGCGCCGGATTGAAATGCCATATCATAGGCAATCGACAGCACCGTACCGCCGGGAGTGAGATGACCCAGATGCGGTACCTGGCGTTGCATTTCTACGAGAGTCGGAATGTCCGGCGCAAATTTACTGTAAAACACCACATTGCCTTCCCAGAGATCCAGCACCTGTGGATGGATGATCGAGGGCGCGATCAACGTCATCCCTCGCGACGTTACTCCTGTGAAAAATTTGGTGATGTCTTCCTGCGGATCGAGGCAGGCCACGAATGCGGGGATGATGCGGTTTGCCAGCAAGGGTTTCAATGCCGCGTCGCTGGCGATGAGAACGGCTTTGCCCTGGGCTTGTCCAAGATGACGAATATTCTTGTCCAATGATGGACCCGCGCCAATGACGATCGCCGGCATGTTTTTGAATTTATCTTTCAAAGAAGCGACGCCAGGATTGCGTTGCATGGCGCCGAAGTTTGCCTGAAAGTTTTGCTGCCAAAGATCGTTGAATCGAAGCAGTGTCGCGGATTTGACTTCCTGAATGTGCTGGTCTCGGTTCATGGCCACACTGTAGCAAAGTCTTTGCGTTGCGGCCAATGACAAAAAAGCGCAAAAAAAGACCTGGGCATGTGCCCAGGTCTTAAAGGAGATCCTGCAGGTGCTCTTATTGTTTACCGGACGAGGTTGACCGTTTCTGTCAGCAGGTCGTCGGTGGTGGTGATGACTCGTGCGCTGGCCTGGAAAGCCTGCTGGGTCTGGATCATGGTGACGAATTCGGTTGCCAGATCGACGTTGGCGAGTTCCAGAGCGCTGCCAAGAACCGAACCGAATCCACCGGTTTCGGCGGCGCCGATAACGGGCTGACCGGATTGGCCTGATTCGGCAAATAAATTTTGTCCAACCCGGGTCAAGCCGACCGGTGCTAGAAAGTCCGCCAGAGCCACCTGAAATAGATTGTCCGACTGACCGTTGTTGAACAGACCGGAGATAATTCCCGCCGAATCGACGTTCAATCCGATCAAGGTTCCGGTTGGAAATCCGTCCTGAATCAGAGAGTTGTTGTTCGACTGCGCGGCGAATCCGGTGAGTTTGCGGTTTGTGGCGCCTGAGGAATCCACCAGATCCCAGTTCAGGGATTGGGTCGCTGCAGGGGGGTTGGCACTGGAATAATCGATGACGATGGTTTGATCGGCAATGGCTCCGCCGTTGATGGCAGATATCTGCCCTGTGGTGTCGAAGGTGACGGTTCCGGAGGCTCCGGCGGTCACAGTTCCTTGTGAGGGACTGGCCACAAAACCCCAGGTGTTTCCTGTGGCCGCTTTGGTGAATGTCATGCTCAAAATGACCGAAGAGCCGACGGAGTTGAATAGAGAAATGGGGGAGGTGAATGTGGTGCCTCCTGAAGATGCGGCATTTAAATTTGCGCCCAGAGTAAAGGTGGTCGATGCCTGCGGTGCCGACTGCACACCGGCCAGATCGATATTGGACAGACTGCTGGAGGTGACGCCGTTGGTAATTTCGAAGCCCTGCAGGATTTCGCCGGTCACGGATTGCACCAAGCCGTTTTCGTTCAACCGGAACTGACCATTGCGGGTATAGAAATTCCCGACCCCGTTGTTGGTGATGAAAAACCCGGAGCCATCGACGGCGAGATCCAGGGCGTTCGAGGAAGATTCGAACGCTCCCTGTGAAAACGATTGCAGAATGCTCTGCAACTGGGAACCTGTGCCCACCTGACTGGAGGTGGCACCGTTGTTGAGCAATGAACTGAACGTATCGCTGAACACGGCTTTGCTGCCTTTAAACCCGACGGTGTTGACGTTGGCGATGTTATCGCCAATGACGTTCAACGCCTGGGCATTACTCTGAAGTCCTGAGACCCCTGTAAATAACGAACTGACTAACCCCATGAGCTGATGCTCCTCTTCTGTTGATTAACTGCTGACACGCGAGACTTCGCTCACGGCTAATTTTTGACCGTCGACGATGGCAAAAGCGCCATCCTCTTCAAACACCACATCGGTGATTTTTCCGGAGATAAAAGTTTGCGCCGCAACTTCCGCGCCTGTGTTGTTCGCGGCTTTCACCTGGAACGTGTAAACTCCCGGATCCACCGGTTTGCCTTGGTTGTCGACGCCGCTCCAGACTGCCTGATTCGCTCCGGCTTGCTGGTCTGCGAGACTGATCGTGGCCACTTGTTTTCCGGTGCTGTCGAATATTTCGATGTCCACGTTGACGGCATCTTCTTCCAGTTTGTAGTTCAGCGTTTTGGTTCCGACAGAGTTCTGGTCGATGCGGTTGCCGGGCGCGTCGATGTTTTTACCGATCAGGTTGACCAGGGACGAATTGTTGACCGCCTGCTCAAACTTCTGGATCTGTTCTAGATTGGTGTTGACGTTAGTCATCTGTTCGAGACTGCTAAACTGGGCCAATTGGGCGCTAAAATCCTCGGCGCTTTGCGGATCAAGAGGATCCTGGGCTTGCAGCTGTGCGACCAGAAGCTGCAGAAAATCGTCTTTGCCCAACGCGTTGCTGTTGCTAAGTGGCGTTGCGGTACTCGCCGCATCGGCTGCAAAGGGTGTGAGTCCTGTTATCATCGACTAAATCTCCTTTGAGATTTTAAATAGTGTTTTGTTAAATGTTGCGCGTCAAGCAAACACGCTGATCGCTTGCGAATCGAAATAAAAATTTCGTGCCGCTGACGGGGCCGCTGTTTCTGGCGTTCCTTCTGCAAAATCCGTTGCTTCGCCGTAACCGAAGCCGGGGGTGAAAGACCGATTCCCCTGCGGCGTATTCTGTTGTCCTGTTTGTCCCTCGTTGCCGCCGACTAAAACCGTGAAGCTCTCGATTTTAAGCCCCTGTCCGTTCATGGAATCGCGAAGCTGGGTCAGGTTGTTTTCGATGATCTGCTTGACGGCATGATTTTCCGCGATCACCACGGTGCGTACCGAGTCGCCAGTTGTGGTCACGTTCATTCGCACAGTGCCAAGAGACGGCGGATCGAGTTTGATTTTGATTTCGTTCTGCGCGCCATTGGTGCGTAGGGAAACTTTATTGATGATCTGGTTGATCACTCGCGCTTCGTTGGTTCCCTTGGCGCTCAAAGTTTCCGCGGAAACCGGTTTGGCTCCCTCGACGGTTTTAGCTGCGGAGTCGGTGGCTAGGCTCACGCTCTGCACCTTGGCGTCCAGCGGGGCTTTAAAACCCTCGTTGGCTTTCAGCGCATTGGCGTTGCCCGTTTGAATGAGATTGTTCTGAATGTTTTTATCTGGAAACAGGTCATCCAGTTTTGGGGCGGTGGCGGCGGTTTTTTCCAACGGCTGTTGCAAGGTTTCTTTTGCCGGTTCGTTGGCGGACTGAGAGAGGATTTTGTCGATCGGCGCCTGGCGATCGCTCTTCTCGCCCTGTTTGCTCAAATCGGAAAACTGCGAAAAGAAGTCGGATTTGGTTTCAGGCGCTTTCTCGCCGCTCAACTTCACCAGAATGTCTTCAGTGGTTTTTTTGTCAGCCTGCAAAACCGTTTGGTTTGATTGCAGAGTCTGAATCTTTGTCAGCAGGTTTTTCGTTTCCTGCTCCGTCAACCCGGCTTTGGCCAACAAGTCGGCCACCTGCGTGCCCTGGTTTTTCAGCAGAGATAACAGCTGTTCCTGTTTCTGGCTTAAGGGATTGGCGGCAGGATCGGCAATGCCCGTTTCAGCCGTCAGGTTCAATTTTTGGACGAGGGATTGCAACAGCGTGTTGAGGTCGGCAGTGCCATCAATATCGAGAAACTCAAGCAGCGCGTCGATTTTTTCCTGGCTCAATTGCAAATCTTTTAATTGTTCGACAAGCGGCGTGGCCTTGTCAGCGGCGGCGGCCGTCTCGGTGCCTGTGGTTTCCTGATAGCTGGTGGATGCTTTCTCGTTCTGGATAGAAGTTTCTTTTGTCTCGTTCGCGGCGGTGGTTTCCTGCGGCCTGGAATCTTTGGATTCCACTTTGTTGTTTTGTTCGGAGGTGGCGTTGCGTTCCGTGCGTTCCTGCCGTTCGGCGGAGCGGTTCTGCTGGTTGGTGGACGAATCCTTGACCGCGTCCTGAATGAAATCGCGGAAGGTGTCGTCGCCGGCGTTGGCGCTGTCCGTGCGGATGGGCGCTTCACCCGGTTTAGCAGCAGGCAGAATGGCAAAAACGTTGGGTTGACCGATCACGAATAAACACCTTGAAAAGAATGCACAAATATATCCACTCACCAGATAGAGCAAAAGATATGCCAAAACGGGAAAAGAGTGTGAAAGCCGTTTTAAAATGGAGGATTGAGGAATTTGAAAAATTTGGGGGAGTCACGGTCAACCGGGAAGTTCTTTCCCGGTGCGGGCAAAAACAGCACGGTAAGTGTTTGATCGCATATGCTTTATGGGGCTGGTGAAAATGAACAAAAAAACTGTGCAAAAGTTTCACCGCAACACCCACAGGGTGACAACGCAATAAACTTAAAGAAGCCTAAAAAAACTCCTCAGTTAAGGCTGATGATTGGGAGGGATTTTTGTATGAGATTTGGCTTGAAGCATTGAGGTTGCGGTTGTGGAAAGAAATTTGGAAAAAGCTCGCAGGAAGAAGGAGGGGCGGTGAAAACTCCCTCCCCACCCGGCCTCCCCTCTGGCAGGGGAGGTGATTTAAATCCCCCCTCACCTAGCCTCTCCACTCCTTCGACAGGCTCAGGATGACAGGGGAAAGGAATTTTAAAATCCCCCCGGCCCCCTTCACCGAATGGGAAGTTTTTTTATCCTGTTAATCCTGTCCAAGGTTTTTACGCGTAGAGGTTGGCGACGAAATCGCCGTAGCCGTTGTACTTCTGCGTGGCGTAGACTTCGCCGGTGCCGATCATCTTCTCGCGCCGTTGCGACCAGCGCGGGTGCGGCACATCGGGATTGACGTTGGCGACGAAATCGTATTCCTTGGGAATCAGCGTGTTCCAGAATGTTGTCGGCCTCTTGTCGGTGAATTCGATTTTGACGATGGCCTTGATGCTCTTGAACCCGTATTTCCACGGCAGGACGAGGCGGATCGGCGCGCCGTGCTGTTTCGGCAGGGTGTGGCCGTAGATGCCGGTGGCCATGAAGGCCAACTCGTTTTGCGCTTCGTCCATCGTCAGCCCCTCGGTGTAGGGCCAGGGCAGGGTGTTGTATATTTTTTGCCCCGGCGCCGCTTCGGGATTTTGAAACGTGGTGAACTTGATGAATTTGGCTTTGGATGTCGGTTGCACTTTTTTAAGTAAGTCCATCATCTCAAAGCCGTTCCACGGCACCACCATGGCCCAGGTTTCGACGCATCGGTGGCGGTAGGTGCGTTCTTCGATTGAAAACTGTTTGATGAAATCCTCGATGGCGTACTTGCCGGGGTGTTTGATGTGGCCTGTGATTTCGATCTGCCACGGATGCGGCTCGAATTGATCGAGGTGTTTCCAGACGTCGTCTTTTTCCGGACTGAACTCGTAATAGTTGTTGTATTTGAGGGCGACCGGTTCATCGGTCATGGGACGGCGGATGGTGTATTCGGGATTGCGCTTTAAATTTTTATAGTAGGGAAGGGCGGCGTTTTGTTTTTCCGCCACCAGCCGCTCGGCGAGTCGCGATAAGCCACTTTGGGCAAACGCCGGGGGTGCGAACAGGGCGCCGGCGATTCCGGCGGTGGTGAAGCCCATCAGTTTCAGGAAATGTCTGCGGTTGTTGAACACATGTTCGGGAGTGATTTCTTTTGCGGGGAGGTTCCACTTTTTTGGCAGAATGATATGGCTCATGGACGGCGTCCTTTCCCGGTTCGCTGGCCCTAATTTAAGAGACTATTCAGTTTGCTTTAGTCAGTGCCTGCCGTGAAGCATTCCTTACGGCATTTTAAAGGAGGAATTTGTTATAATCCCCGCATGTCGAAATTACCAAGAATTCTGGCGTTCCTGACAATCGCATTAGTATATCACTCCTCCCCGGTCCTTTCGCAAGAGGTGGATCGAGGGCTTTTTCAACCTTCCAGTATCATCAGCGTTGAAATTGCCAAGAAAGAGTTGAAAAAAATCTACCTGGACGGTGGCCATCCCAAGACCCTGCACTGCGGTTGCGTGTTCGATAAGATTCAGCAGGTCTATTCCGGCAACTGCGATCAGGGGCTGCGTTCCACAGGCAAGCAGGAGCGCAAACTCCTCGGCTGGATGCATGCGGTGCCGCCTTCGGCCTTTGCCAACTCTTTGAAATGCTGGAACGAACCGATTTGTCGCCAGGCAGACGGCACTGCCTACCAGGGGGCCGGGTGCTGTGCCGTGATGTCGCACAAATTCAAGACCCGTGAAGCAGACATGCACAATTTATTTCCCGCCATCGCACCCGAGAAAGGACAATCGATTTCTTCCAAAGAAACCCGCTTTGGCGGCATGGAAGAGTACCGGTTTTGCAGTGCCGAAAACACGCCGCCGTTACTGCCGCGCCCCGGTGTGCGCGGCGATGTGGCGCGGGCCTATTTTTACATGGCGTTTCAGTACAAGTTTAAAATTCCAGAAAACCTGGAAGATCAATTACGCCAATGGCACCTTGCCGATCCGCCGGATAAATGGGAAGAGGAACGAAACTCGGTGATTGAAATCGTGCAGGGCAACCGCAACCCATTCATCGACCGTCCCGAACTTGCGGAGCGCGTGCGGGATTTTTAACGCAGTTGGATTTGTGAAATCCTCCCTCTGCGCGAATCTATTTTTTCTCCGCCCATTTTTTAAAATTCTTTAGGGGATACACTTCCTCGAACTTATCTCCCAGCTCGCCCCGTTGCTCTTTCACAAAATCGAGAAACAGTTTTTTGAATTGGATATAGGTCGAGATTTCGAGTTTCTGACGCTTAGCGCAATGTTTAGTGAAATTTAAAATCAACTGGCCAAGCCCCGATCCACCAGCGGTGATTAATAGCTGCATTTGAAAGGATACTTCTGGAGGCACGAAAGGATCGGTTAGTACAAATGAAATCGCCGCCACCCCCGTCGCTTCAAAGGCACCGCCTCCGATTTCTTTTAAAACATTTTTCTTGTAGAGCAATTCCTTAAAGGAAATATACACATCCAGTACCATCGCGCCCGGCAGAGACAAGTTCCCGGTATAGAGACAATATTTGACCAATTGGCGGTAATTCTCCATTTGGCCGGATAAATCCTTATCTTCGATCATGGCCCCCAATTCCCTTTCGGCCCTATCCGGGTCGATTTTTTCATCCAGCGCAAAAGGCAGTTTGGTAATGACTTTTTCTATTTCCTTTCTTAGTAGCTGCAACTGATCCTGAAAGTAGGCGGCAAGCAGGTTTTCAATCAACTGTTGCGATTTTTCGTCCAGCAGCCAGTTGATATAAGCGGAAATGGGAACCTGAGGCTTACTTTTCAGGATATCGAGCTCATGCTCAAGGATATCGAGCTCTAAAAACGCGGCGGAAATTTCCACCGCATGGGCGTAGGAATAGAAATGTTGCTCCCACCCCGGTTGTGTAAGGTCGATATTTGCAGGGACAGTCCCCTGCATATAAGGCAGTTGCTCTGGCGCTTGTTTTTTAAGCACTTCGATTTTATTGATGACGTTAGCGCACTCGGGAAAGTTTTCCTGTTGGTGAAGAACCCGCATTTCCATATACAGGCTGGGCAGAAAATCTGGCGTCAAGCGGAAACACTGGCACGCTTTTTCAAGGTCGCCTGCCAGGTAAAAAATTTGGCCGGCGTAGTAGGGCTGCCTAGGCTCAGGAGATTCGGGGTTAGACTGAAGAAAAGTTTTGGCTTTGTCTTTGGCGAAATTCAATTCTTCATCAAACGGTTCCAGGTAGTCATTCATGGAAGCCACCCGATAATATTGTCCCAGAAGGTCGGTCTCATCCTGCATGTTCACTTCGTCGAATACTTCCTTGGCCCGCATAGGATCCCCCATGTGCTGATAAATCAGGCCTTCGATTTTTAATTTTTCCAGATGGGCAAGTTTGGAAGCGCGGCTATTGAGATAGGTCAGGAGTTTTAGGACGCCTGCGCATTGTTCTGCTGTGGTTTCGATCAATCTTGCAGCCATCGAATAGATTTGCAGGCAGGGGTGATGCTTAAAAAAACGGTGCATGAATAAAGGCGCAGAAAACGAAGAGTCGAAGAATTTGATAAAATCCGCGATTACCTGATTCAGAAATCCGCCCGTACCGAGGTGGTAAAACCGAAGAAAACAAGACTGGGCCAAAGGGAAATGCTCTTTTTTGAAATGAATCAATCCCCTACCCCACCAGGCCGGGGCAAAGTTCTCATCCAGGGCGATGGCGGTGTTAAAGGCTTTGAGGGCTTCTTCATACCGGCCGAGAGAGTCGAGCGCATTGCCCCTGCCATTCCAGGCCGGGGTAAGTTTCTCATCCAGGGCGATGGCGGTGTCAAAGGCCTCGAGAGCTTCCTCAAACTTGCCCTGGGAATGAAGCGCATTGCCTCTGCCATTCCAGGCCGGGGCAAGTTTCTCATTCATAGAAATTGCAGTGTCATGGGATTTCAGGGCGTCTTCGTCCCGACCCAGGCGATGGAGCGCATTGCCCCTGCCATTCCAAGGCAAGGAATCGTTCTTATTCAGAGAAATGGCTTTGTCATACGCTTTCACGGCTTCCTCAAACCAGCCCAGGGAATAGAGCGCATTGCCCCTGCCATTCCAGGGCAGGGCAAATTTTTCATCCAGAGCAATGGCGGTATTAAAGTCTTGTAGGGCGTCTTCGAAACGGTCGAGGGAATTGAACACATTGCCCCTGCCATTCCAGGCCGGGGCAAATTTTTCATCCAGAGCAATGGCGTTGCTATAAGCTTTCAGGGCTTCCTCAAACTTGCCCAGATATTCAAGCATGATGCCCATGCTGTGCCAGGGCAGGGCATCGTTCTTATCCAGAGCAATGGCGTTGCTATAAGCTTTCAGGGCATCGTCATGCAAGCCCAGCGAATGGAGCGCATTACCTTTGCCGTTCCAGGACCGGGAATCTTTCTCATCCAGAGCAATGGCGGTTTCAAAGGCTTTCAGGGCTTCCTGACGTTTTCCCTCATAAGAAAGGTTTACCCCTTTGTTGAACCAGTCCTTGGTTGTCATGACGTATTGGGTTATTTTGAATGGCCCATTATAGACTAATTTTTAGTTGTTGCCAGGGAGTTTTTTTCGCGAGCGAAGGGCCTTTTTACTTTGGGACCTTTGCCTAACCCGTCATTGCGAGAAGCCATCGGCGACGAAGCCGTGATATTTCCTCCTTAGTTTTCATGCCCCGAAGGGGTAAATCCAGAAAACCTGGATCGCCGCGCCGCTTTGCGGCTCGCGATGACGTATGGATTGGCTCATGAAGATCCCCCTTACGCAAAGGTCTCTTCTAACGGGGCCGGTGGGTGGGTTTGTTGGGGAATTATTACAGGTCCGGCAACTGCGTGTCTTCATCGACGACCGCCTGATCGAGTTGAGTGCGGGACAGGCCCAACGCGCCGCGCAGGTCGGCCCCTTGCAGATAAGTGCCGTTCAGGTTGGCGCCGGTCAGATCGGCCCCGCTTAAATCCGCCCACATCAAATCTGTTTCTTCGAGATTAGCGTTTTGCAGATTGGCATCGGTGAGTGCGGCGTCTCTTAGATTCGCGCCGCGCAAATCCGCTTGCCTGAGATCGGCCTGATTGAGATTAGCTTCCTGAAGATTGGCTTCCACGAGAACCGCGGCCTTTAGATCGGCTCCTTGTAAATCGCACTGGTTCAACTCGGCTTTTTCCCCTGCATTGCCACGTGCTTCAAACCACACCTGGTGTTTTATTAGAATATGTTCGAGGCGGAGTGGTTTCATGGGTAAAAGGGGTGGAAAAATGAGTTCGCCATTTTGGGCTTTAATCGTTTTCTTTCATTTTCAGCCGGCACTCGAACCCGGTTTCCGAGGTCCATTGGACTTCCAGATAATCAGGGAGTTTAGTTTCGCGGTTGATGAAGGCCGTCATCAACTGCTCGGGTTCAAGGTGGGTGACGCCGCGAAGATCCGCATCGAGAAGGTCGGCGGCTTTGATGATGGTGCCCTTGAAATCGGCTTTGAACAGACGCGCGTTCATCAGATTGGCGCGGCTCAAATCGGCGCGTTCCAGCAGAGCGCCGCGGAGATCCGCCTGTTCGAGAAACGCCCCTTTCATTATCGCGCCCTGAAGCCTGGCGCGTGTGAGCTTGGCGGTGATGAGTTTTGCGCTCGACAGGTTTGCCCGCCGGAGATTGGCGCCGCTCAAATCCGCTGATTTGAGATTGGCGCTTTGCAGGTTGGCGCCGCTCAAATCCGCTTCCTTGAGGTTGGCTTCCTTGAGGTTGGCTTTTCTAAGATCGGCGTTGCGTAAGGATGCACCGGGAAGCAATGCTTTTGGCAGGTCGGCTTCTTTGAAGTCGGCTCCGCGATGGGTTTTTTTTCGAACTTCGGCCTTTCTGCGTTGGGATTTCCATTTATCAGACATTGGGTATTGTATTTGCAACGAGGCGGTTGGTCATTTTTAGATCGCCCCTATTTTAGAGGGCGTTCTCTAAAATGGAAGTAAAAAAGGAAACCCGAAGTTTCATATTCGGGTTTCCCTTTTGGTTGAGAGGAGGGCGGATGGAACGCGCTCTTGATTCCTGTCCTTGACAACAGGAAAGATCGGACAAAAAAGTTTTTAATTTAGAACTTGATATTGCCCTTAAAAAAATTAATGGAAATGGGACGGCGGACAATGAGAGTCATGCACATGGCCGCGCCGGTGGCTGCGATCCTCATAATAGTAGGGGTAGCTCCGGTGTCTGGAATAATAACGCGGGCTTTGGTAAGAATAGATGCCCTGGTGCAGTCCGCCGTAAAAATGTCCATACGGTTTGTAAGGCCGGTAATACCGGTAGGAACTGTATCCTCCCACGTAGGGCCTGTGATGCCGGTGACGATGGCTGGAGAACCCCCGGTGACGATTGAAATGTTTGTGGCGGTGATGACTGCCTAGATGGTGCCGCCCGTGCCCGCCTCTGAAACCGCGGTGATGGCGGATATGGCCCCGGCCCCGGTAACCAACGGTAGTGAAGTTTTCTGTCCCGGAGGATTCAACGAAACCAAGAGTTCTTGACCCTTGCACTTCTGTGGCGGCGGTTGGATGCGCAAACGCACTGGCTCCTGTGCCCAGTACGAACGAGACCCCCAACAAAATTAAACGCGTTGTTTTCATGCCAGACCCTCCTTATTTTAAGTGAGGCGACCTGTTAAAAAAGCTCTTTAGAGGCTAATGGATTATATAATTATAAATATAGGCAAAATTAAAGTCAATAATATTGTCAAAAATAATATTAGCTGAGGAAAGGAGGTGTAAACCCAACATAACCCTTTAATTTTAAAAGGGAATCATGGATAATGGGTAAAGGATGTCCGTAAGATTGTGTTTAATAATAAATATAATTTTCATTGAAAGTGGGGCAGGTGTCGGTTACATTCGGGGAGTTTTCGATCGTGGGGATAACGAAAGGCAGGCATGAAGCTAAAATACAATAGCGACCAGCGCAAAGAATATCTCAATATGACCGACCACATCGGGCGCAACTGGTTGCATGTCTTTAAAGGAAACTCCGAATTTTATTCTGCCGCTTACTGGGACTTGTTCACTGGTATCTGGAGGCAGGACCGACCGGTCAGGAAAACTGATGCTTTGAAATTCATGCAGGCCATCAAAAGCGCCCAGACCGCAGGCAAATATCTTGAAACCGCTATCACGCAGGGGCTTCTGCGTGAAGAGGACAATCCCAAGGACGCCCGCTCCAAGCTGGTGGCCTTGTCGCCGGAAATGAGAAGTCGTCTGGATGAATTTTTTGATCTGGCGGTCGGGGAACTTCGCAAGGCCAACGCCGCAGTTGTTTCGCATGGGACCTGCCCGGATGAACCCTGATTTTACCCAGGTCCCATTCTATTTTTCTCCTCCCTTTTTTAGTTGGTTCCGATTTTCCCTCTAATAGTAAAAAGATTCGTACCTTATCGGTTTCTCAATTCTTTTCAGTCCAGGCCTTTCCCACTGGCATATTTTTTCCCGCATTTAATTGCCGATAGAAGAAGATGCTGTTAAATTGGAAGATATGAACGTGAACCGCTGACTCCCTATCTGCAGCAGGCTTTCCTCAGCAGGGGGTTTTTTTATCCGCGATGAAACCCGTCGCCATTGGGAATCGGTCACGGGTGAATTTAAATAAGACAGGAATAACTTTGATTCGCACCGACACCGTACGACATGACGTCAGTCTTTGGACCGATCACGATATTTATTTGTTTAAAGAGGGGACCCACAGTCACCTTTACAATAAATTCGGATCGCACGTAAAAACTGTGGATGGAGTCGAAGGGATTTACTTTGCTGTCTGGGCGCCCAACGCCCGGCAGGTCTCGGTGATCGGCGACTTCAACGAATGGAATGTGGGACGTCATCCGCTTCGTTGCAGGCCCGATGATTCCGGAATCTGGGAAGGGTTCATTCCGGCAATGCCCGAAGGGTCCGCTTACAAGTACCACGTGCAATCGAATTTCAACGATTACCGCGTGGATAAGGGAGACCTGTTTGCGCCTGCCTGGGAGCGGCCTCCAAAAACCGCGTCGGTTGTAGGGGACTTAAAATACCAGTGGCAAGATGAGAAGTGGATGCAGTCGAGGCACGAGGCCAATAGTTTGAACGCGCCGTGGTCGGTTTACGAAGTGCATCTGGGCTCCTGGCGGCGGGTGCCGGATGAAGACAACCGGTCCCTCACCTACCGGGAGCTGGCGGAATGCCTGCCGGACTATGTTGCCGAACTCGGATTCACACACGTGGAATTTTTGCCGGTGATGGAACATCCGTTTTACGGTTCCTGGGGCTATCAGGGCGTTGGTTATTTTGCGCCCACCTCCCGTTACGGAACGCCGCAGGATTTCATGTACCTCATCGACCGGCTACACCAGAAA
>JAJDBE010000004.1 GCA_029261515.1 Nitrospinaceae bacterium
CATCATCCCGTACTCAATGCCATTATGGACCATCTTGACAAAATGTCCGGCGCCACTGGGGCCGCAATACAAATAACCCTCCGTCGGAGCCAAGGTTTCAAACACCGGCTGCACTTCCTTGCAGGCGGATTCACCGCCTCCCGCCATCAAGCAATAGCCATTTTTTAACCCCCAGACACCGCCGCTGGTACCGCAGTCAATGAATTCGATGTTTTGCGATTTTAGCGCTTCGGCCCGGTGCTGGGTTTCACGCCAATTGGAATTGCCGCCGTCGATGATGATGCCACCACTGCCCTTTAACAGGGGAGCCAGTAGCTCGATGTTTTCATCCACGGGTTTGCCAGCCGGCACCATCAACCAGACGATCTTCCGCTTGGGCAGGAGTTCCACCAGATCGCCCAACGACTTCGCGCCTGCGCCCCCCTTCTTCACCGACGCATCTACGGCATCGGGAGACGGGTCATAAACCACGACCTCGTGACCATTCAACAGGAGACGTTCGACCATATTGCCTCCCATCTTTCCCAGTCCTACGAAACCAATTTTCATTGTTCACTCCTGCGGCAAGAAATTTTGACGTTGGCGGCTGATTCAACAATCAGCAGAAGCAGAAAACAATTTCCGTCTGCCATTCTCTTTGATAAAAGCAATAGACTTGAGTTTTACTTTCCTTCAAGCACATCAAACATTATACCCGCTAAACGAAAGAACTGTTACCCCTGGGGAAATTATTTAGATGCATTCGAGCGAGACATCGTGAAAAAAACAAAGGTGGGCGAGCCTTAGTCGGGCCGATAAAATTATTTAAATACGATCTACTGGCTGGTCTCGCTTGATTGAATCGACCGATACCCCTCGAGGATTTCCAGCAAGGTATTTTTCTTGATCGGTTTGGACGCATAATCTGTGCACCCTGCATCCAGGCATTTTTCACGATCTCCCTTCAAAGCATGCGCCGTCAGGGCGATGATCGGCGTTGAGGGAAGATGATTCGTCTTTTCCATTTCCCGAATCATTCGGGTTGCATTGTAGCCATCCAGTACCGGCATCTGCATATCCATCAAAATCAAATCGAATAACTCGGGATCAAACCTCTGTAACGCTTCTTCTCCATTCTCGGCGACTTCCACAGCATAGGGCGCATTTTTTAGATACAGTTGAATCAACAGGCGGTTATCTTCAGAGTCCTCGACCAGAAGAATGCGCAAAGCCCCTTCCTTTCGAGAAAAGTCACTTGGTCGCATGGCTTTTTTAATCTCCGATTCCAGGGGTTGATTATTTTTGTCTATAACACTTGTAATTTTTTCAAGAAACTCTGCAGGATGGATAAACTTGGTCACATAGTCCACCAAGCCCATGTTTTTGCATTGTCCAATGTCACCTGAGCGCGCATCAATAGGCATCATCATCACGCTGGGAATATGAGTCTTCAATTCTGCGTGAATTTTTTCCACCAAACGGAACCCGCCCAATCCCGGAAGACGACTGTTGATCAGAAGCAATTGAAACGGTTCTTCGTTGTCTCGCGAGCGTTTGATAGCCTCGAAAGCCATTTTCGCACAACCCACGTCGGTCACCCACAACCCCCAGTCCAGCAGATGATCTTTAATCATTGATCGCACCGATGCCCGATGCTCAACGACCAGAGTCTTCATCTTTTTCAGCTTATCAGGAACATCAAGAGTTTCCGTTGCATGTTGTTTAAGCTCGTCAAATTGAACCGTAAAATGAAAAACGCTGCCTTTCCCCAGTTCACTTTCAACTCGAATACCGCCCCCCATCAGCTCTACCAGCCGTTTGCAAATAGCCAATCCCAGTCCGGTTCCGCCATACTTGCGTGTTATAGAAGTATCCGCTTGAGAAAAACTGTTAAAGATGGTACCCAGCTTTTCCCTGGGAATTCCGGGCCCCGTATCGGAAATGGAGAACAACAGTTCGCTTTTCCCCTCGGAACTTCCAACCTGTTCGGCCCGGATCAAAACTTCTCCATGATCCGTAAACTTGATCGCATTTCCTATCAGGTTGATCAGCACCTGGCGCAACCGGTGCGAGTCCCCCAAAAGACCATTGGGAACATTAGGGGAAATATGGTGGTTCAACTCAAGCCCCTTTTCCTCAGCCCGCACTTCCAGAATTTCAATCGTTTTTTCCAGCAAGTGACGGGGATCGAATTCGATCGTCTCCAGTTCAATGTGTCCCGACTCGATTTTCGATAAATCCAGAATGTCGTTGATCAGCAAAAGAAGATTTTCTCCCGCTCCCCGAAGAACACCCACCAATTGTCTTTGCTCTGCCTCTAATGAAGTCTCCTCTAATAGATCCCCCATTCCGATAATGGCATTCATGGGAGTGCGAATTTCATGACTCATATTGGCTAAAAACTCAGTTTTTGCCCGATTGGCGCGGTCGGCTTCCTGCCTGGAAAGTTCTGCTTTCTCCTTGGCTTTAACAATTTCCTCCTCGGCCCTCTTGCGTTCAGAAATATCTCTTGCGGAACCTGTAAATAACCGGGAACCTTCTAAAGAAACTTCGCTGATCGACAAATCCATGGGAAAGGCGGCGCCATTTTTCCTCAATCCCACCACTTCCCGCTGAGTTCTAATTATTTTTGCAGCCCCTCCCTTGAGATACCGCTCTATATAGAGATCGTGTTCCCCGTGATAAGGTTCCGGCATTAAAAATTTGATATTTCTTCCGATGGCTTCATAAGATGAATATTCGAAAATTCTTTCCGCTGCGGGATTAAAGTCGCAAATAACTCCTCGTTCATCGATGGTGATAATCGCATCCGTCAAGCCATCCATCATGGAACGAAGACGCATTTCATTCTGTTCAATTTTTTTCCTGGCCAAATTGCGTTCATTTTCAATCCGCGTTTGCTTGACTCGCAGGAAGAACCCGAAGAGTGTTGAAAAAAACAAAAGACCTAAGATCAAATAAAATCCCATGACAATCGTATTTAACGGAGCAAACGCCTCGTCCACGTCCATTTCAATGGCCATTCCTATATCAAATTCGGCAAGCCAGGTCCAGGCTCCAACTACAGGTACTCCGCGATAATCGTTATAGCCGTCCACATTCACACCGGACTCTTTCCTCAAAGCTTTCTCAGCCATAAAAGTGAATGGCAGTTGTTCCTGCGGCAGACCCGGTCGAAACCCCAGCGCCATGTTCCCGCCCGGATTCCGGATTTCAAGATTAAAAATGGCGCTATCGCCGGATTGTCCTGGAATCAAACCCAACGCCTTTAATTGGTGGTTGAATCGGCTTTCAGAAAGCATGACTCCGGCATCGTTAAATACATAAGTTTCTCCGGTGCTGCCAAACCGACCTACGGTAAGAATTTTTGAAAATTCGATTTCTGGACGCATGCGAAAAGCCAGCACTCCTTTAATCTCGCCTGCGTCATCCCGAACAGGCGTTGCAACGAACATTGTCGGCAAATTGGACTGCCAGACACCATGAACATCCGGCAGGTTCACTTCCCCGGCGAACGGGTGTGAAACCACCGTCTCCCCCTCGAAAGAGCGGGCAAAGATATCGGAAATTTCAATCAGTTGACGTTTGCCAACAGGCTCTTCTAACAACGCTCCTACCTGTAGTCCAGTATTGTCCAAAAGGACAAACCCGATAAAACCGTATTTAGCGCATGCCGCGCCCAGGTGTTTCCGTAACCACTGCAAATCGCGGGACTGTGCAAAACTTTTTTCCGTTGAAAATTCCTGTTTGGCGAGTGCAACCTGGGAAAGAATTTTTTGCCGAATCTCAGGCTGACTGGCCAGAACCTGAGCATCCAGTTTTTTTTCTCTGCCCCAGCTATTGAATGACTCCTTGTTTGCTGAAAGAGTGGATTTCAGCTGTTCCGCAAGGTTCTGTTTCATCTCCCTTTCTGTCGCCCGCAACACACCCCAGCCAATACCGGCAAGTGAAACAATCAAAAAGACAAATACTGCCGATTGAAATGCCAGACCGCCCCATTCCGGTCGGGTGAGCTTAAAAGGGAATACAATTTTCATCAAATAAATCCTGCCGTTTTTAGAGAAGATGCGCTTTTACCGATAGGAAGGAGCAATTTTCTTGCCAAAATAGAGTGAAGTACAGTGGAACTGCCTAAACGGGCCTTCAAATTTCTTCATCTTCATTCAAAAATGGGTTTTTCAGGAATTCATCAGGAATGATTGACCGAAGCTTCCTACAGGCAGACGGGGCAAATGGGGGATTTTTGTGACAAAAGCATTAGAAACCCCGCAGGTGGGACAAAACAAAAGCTATTGAAGACGCTTGGAGAGAGTCCTTTTCAGGAGAATTTTTTATAAAAGTTGCAAGAATATCCCATCTACTGGATGTCCTTAAACTTTTACCTCAGAAGAAACTTCCTTTTTCCCCTTGATACGCTTATATATCGTGGGGATCAGGGCAAAAAGACCAAGCAGTGCGAACGACCCCAGCACTCCTGGAGAAGCAATGTCCGAAAGAGAGGAGATGCTGGCCAGGTTACTTCCCGCATTGCAATAAACAAAGGAGCCCGGCAGAATCCCAAACATGGTTCCGAAAAAATAAACTGGAAGATTCACCCGCGTCAAACCAGAAACCAAGTTGATGAGAAAAAAGGGAAACAAGGGAACAAGGCGAAGAAATAAAATGTAGTTGAGTGCATTGTTGGAGAATCCTTCGTTAAATCCTTTGATCTTTTCGCCATATTTTCCTTCCACCCAATCCCGAAGAAGAAACCGGGCGACGAGAAACGCCAGCGTTGCTCCAAGAGTGGCGCCCACATTGACGATCAAAGTGCCTTTTACAGCGCCAAAGATCGCCCCGCTAGCAAGAGTCAGTATGGTCGCCCCGGGAAGCGACAAAGCCACGACGGTAATATAAACGCCAATGAACCCCAAAATCATGGTCAGGGTATTTTGCTGATAAAATTGATCCAGACTGGTTTTGTTCTCTTTGAGGCTGTCCAGGCTGAGATATTGCCCCAAATCAAAATAATAAAACAACCCGATAGCGATCAAAAATACCGTTAAGATTGACAACTTTTTTTTCATTACCTCGTCTCCTTAAAAACTTTCGTATCGGGATGGAAGGCATACCAGGCAAACCAAAACCCCACCACCGATGGAAGCTCCTCGCCTTTACTGTCCTGAATCGTCGCCGTCCGCGACTTTTTATCAAAGAAAACTTTAACAGGCGTTCCTGCCAGATCATCCTCTACAGGCGTTTTTGCTTTGGCCAACTCGGAAAAAGGATAGGCTTTGACGCTTCCATTCAGCTCAATGCCGATCACCTGCTCTTTGGGATGGTAATCCCGGTTGCGGTTTTTGACCCCGAACATCAATCGGGTGCTGGTGGTGTAATCCTCATAAGGATCGCGGTCGTAGTCCCGGCTGTAACCTGTATCCTCCGAAAGAACGAGGCTGTTGGGATGCGCCTGCTTCCATTTGCCCCACGTCGTTTGCGTGGAGGAGAGCAATTTCAACTTTGCTCCGGTCAGGGGTCCCGTCACCGCTTCTCCCTTGATTTGCGACCAGAGACTCTCGGTTTTATGATCATAAAGCAACATGTCGCTTTGGTATAGCAATCCCGAGACCCCGAAGGTGAGGCTCTCGCCCTTTATATTAGCATCGAATAGCATTCCCGTTCCGCACAGGGGACAAAAAGTAACCACCACCTGCCTGCCGCCGATCCGGTCGTTTACAATTTCGTGCCAGTTGAGGATTTTGAACGGATAGGCTTTCGCCTCGCCTGAAATGGCGATTCCTAAAACCCTGTCTTTTTCACTCAACTGCTTGCCGGCTTTCACAACCGGGATGAATTTCGGTTTCAACAACGCGGGAATGCCGTCTTTCGGTGGCCCGCCTGATAGAATATCGTCCAGGGGAATGCTGTGCTCGGAAAAATCAAAACCGCTGAGGACAGTAAAAATACCAGCGATAAAAGCAAGCTTTATCAGTTTATCGCAGATAAATGTCCCTTTGAAACGCATTGCCTTGGTCCCCGTCCTCACATCTGCATGATTTTTCAATCATTAGGTTTCTTCGACCCGAATGGTTAGAAGTCGGAATGGCCGTAATAACCTTACATTGAGGAATGCCTGCAAAATAAGAATTTAGTGGAAGATCAAGGAAAGTGTCTTAAGGATGGGTGAAAACGCGTAAAAAGATTTTGCAGGTGTGGAATCAACAGTTCATCTGGCGGGAAAGGCCATCGAGCTTGTTGTAAAATACGGCATGCAGCTCACTGCGGATTTTTTTTGAGTCGTATTCCACCATAGACCCGCCGCTGTTTAAAAAATCGAGCTGTTCGTTGACTTTCAAACACGCCGAGCGAACCTTGTTTGAATCGTCCTTCTGGGGTTGAAGCAGCATCAGATTGCAAAACTGGATTCCGGCTTTCACCGAATCGGTCAGTTGCGGATTGATCGCAAAGCCTCGATTATTTTTTAAATCCTCGGAAATCTCGAGAACCTTTTCAAACCTTTGTCGGGCCAGAGCGTAGTCGGAATCCAGAACCGACTGCAACGCCTGCATCATGACCAATTCCTTGTTGCCTATAAAATCAGAATAAGGAGGATTGATCAGATATTCCGATTCGAGCATCTGCATGAATTGCAGCGCCTTGGCGCGTGAGGTCGAGACTGATAAAGCCTGTCCCGGGAGAATTTCCGCATTGGCCGGATTGATCTGTTCGGAAATATAAAACCAGGCCAGGGTTTTGAGAGCCAGTGGTCTGGAAGGCGCTCCCTCACGAATCGCGTGTTCGATATGGTCTAGACCCACCAGGCGCAGGTCGCGCCCCCCCTGCATGATGAAATTTCCCATGCCGCCCAGGCGGCTGTTTCCATAGCGGTAAACCCCCAAACCAAAGTGCGCGTCGATCTGATTGGGGTCGAGCAACAGGGCTTCCTCCAGATGGGTGTCGGCCTGAAAACCATTGACCAGAGCGGTGAACAGGTTGCCCGCGCCGTATTCAAAGATGCCGATATAACCTTCCGCGCCGCCGAGATACAAATAGGCTTGCGCTTTCTGTCGCGTGGTCAAGTCCGGAAGCTCCAATAATTCGTTCGCAATTTCCTTGGCGCGATTGCTGTAATAAAGGAACCGCTTCTCGACCTCTTCAATCTTATATTTGCTGGTGAACGCCAGAGTGTGACACAGCTCTCCTAAAAGGCCGGAGAAATAAAAATGATATTGCATCAACGCCACCCGGTTCTCCAGCGTATGGGGTGAATTTTCCAGGCGCTCGATTTCGGTGGTAAAAATTTCAAACCACTTATCAAATTTATAATACAGAGAATCCGTGAGCGCCTTCTCCACCATTTCATTGGCCGACATTCTCTCGACTTTGAGAGGTTCGATGATGGCGTCTTCAGCCGCTCCGGCAGACCACACGAAAGAAAAAATAAAAAAAGAAAAAACAACTGCCAGTAAAAGTCCGGGGTACTTAAAAATTTTCGAGCCGCGATCTTGCGTCATAAAGGGTTCACATCAAGCGAGTTAGCGTTGGGGGAAATCAGAACCTTGCTGCTTAAGTAAATTCAAAGAAAAAGGGGATTGCAATCTCTATTCACAACCGGGATGAAATTAACTAATAAATTTTTTGCCATCCATTGCGAGAACATGCCGGTTTTTACGCATTCTGATGAGATAAAATCTGCCGGACATGAGACAGGCGCGCGTTGTCTTCCAACTTGGCAAAAAGCTTTTCGGCTTTTTTTAGATGGGTGATCGCCTTATCCTGATCGCCAATCTTTTCCATGTACAAGTTGCCTAACATAAAATGAACATCGGCAAAGTCCGGTTTGATTTTAACCAATTCCTGCAACACATCGCAGGCATCCGCGTATTTTTCGAGATCCATCAGGGTGAGGCCAAGATAAAACCGGGTTTGAATGGAATAGGGATTGAGATGAACGGCTTTTTTGAAATTATCCACTGCGTCTTCACGGTTACCCATCATCCGGCACGCGACGCCAAGATAGTAGGGCACAGTGGACTCTTTCTGCTCCAGCCGCATCGCCACCTCAAGCACTTCGATCGCTTCCTCAAATTCTCTTTGCTTGATATAAGACGCGCCTAAAGCCGAATAGGCATGGACAAAATCGGGTTTGATCTCGATCACTTTCTTAAACGACCAGATGGCTTTATGAATGAGTTGTATGCCCGTTTCTTCCAGACTGCCGTAGGCAACTCCCAGATTGTAAAAAGCATCGACAAAATTGGGTTTATAGTTGACGGCCATTTTATATGCGTCGATCGCTCCCTGATACCGTTCCAGTTGCTGCAAACGGACGCCCTCTTTCAACCAGTCGTCAGCGGCCTTATCACTGTCGGAAACCGCTTCGCGGGGCTTCGACAATTGATGCGCCATGGAAGCCTTCTGCAGATCTCCCTGCGCAACGAACAATTGTTCCGATAGCTGCAAATATTTTTCCGCCCGTTGGGGATTGCGCAGCCGTTTGATGTGAATCGCTCCCAACTGATATTGGCCTTCCGCAAAGTCGGGAAAAATGCGGACCGCTTTCTTGAAAGCGTGCCGGGCGCTGATATGAAGACCGTATTCCAGGTAGGCCAGACCCAATAACAAACAGCCATGCGCCATCGCCAGTGGCGATTCCTGGCCGCCGTTCTCTCCGTTTTTTTCAACACAACGTTCGCGCCCCAATCGGCTGAACGTGTAATCCAGCCAGAATTCAGCGACGGAGAATTCCTGAGCCAGGGGCACCGCTCGCCTGAATTCTGCGAACGCTTTCTTCTCTTTTCCTTGAAACCAGTGCGCCATTGCCAGATCGAAATAAACCTGCGAATAATCGGGCCGGATTTTAGCCGCCCTTTTATAGCATTCGATCTCCTGTTTATAGCTCTGCAAGCAGCCGTAGGCGAAACCCGTGAAGTGATACGCCGGGTAGCAATCCGGCTGACTCCGAACCACCTCATGAAACGTTGCAATCGCTGCCTTAAAATCGCGCTGACAGATTTGTTCCATGCCCAGTTCGAATAAATCAAAATCGTCCCAGGCATAGGGAAACAAGTCGAAAACAACTTCTGTGATTCTAATGACAGACTTATCGGAGCCTTGCAGGGCTTCCACCTGTTTCATCATATCGGGATCTTTTTGGCGTAGAACATCCGCCAACTGCGCTAGAGAAACATAGCCCGATTGTGAAGACCCGGTTTCGCGGTTTTTTCTGGCTTTCTTCTTTTTCAAAATCCTGGCCAAATTTGGGAGTGCGTGACCCATTATAGAGGTTTGAAATGAGGAATTAAAGAGGGATAGAAAGATTCAAATCAGGCAAAATCGCCGTGGCCGGCGAGATAGGCTCGAGTTTCGGGCATTGCAGGACTGTTGAAAAGCTCCTCGGTGGTTCCCGCTTCCCATATTTTTCCCTCGCGCAGGAAAATCAGGCGGTCGGCAACTCTTCTCGCCTGAGCCAGATTGTGAGTGACCAGAACGATCGTGTGCCGTGTTTTGAGCGCCAGAATCAACTCCTCAACGGCCTGGGAGGATTTTGGATCGAGCGCCGAAGTCGGCTCATCCATCAAGAGAATTTCCGGGTCGATCGCCAAACTACGGGCAATGGCAAGGCGCTGTTGCTGCCCCAGGGACAAGGTGACTGCCGGTTTGTGCAACCGGTCTTTGACCTCTTCCCACAAACCCGCTTCGCGCAGAGCTTGTTCCCCCTTGGTGGAAAATTCTTTTTTCAGATGCGGGAACAAACGTTTCAAGCCAAAGATGGCGTTTTCAAAAATGCTGGTGGGAAACACGCACGGAGTCTGGAACACCATTCCCACTTTGCGCCGCAGTTGATAAACATCCACATCATCTGCATAAATTTCATCTCCCCCGACCCGCACCTGCCCCTGCACCCAAAACCCGGGAACGCGGTCGTTCATCCGGCAGAACGTGCGCAACAGGGTGGATTTACCCGAACCGGAAGGGCCGATAACTCCAGTGACGTTTTTTTCCGGAATGCCCACACTGATTTTTTCAAGAACCGGTTTGCCATTGTAGGAGACGCTGGCATCACAACATTCGACCGCCAAAGGAAATGGATGAGAATTCATCGTTCCGACTCCATAGGGATGCGTCCGCGAAAATAATGCGCCGCCAGGATCAATACAAAAACCAGCGTTAACAAAACCAGTCCCGCCCCCCAGGCATTAGCGATGGCCTGTGGACTGAGGGCTTCCTGCGCCAGAATCAGAATGTGCGTCTGCAACGTCGGCACCGGATCGGTCCAGGTTTGGGGAAGCAAAATTCCCGAAAACGTCGTGGCCGTGAACATGATGGCCGCTGTTTCTCCCGCCGCCCGCGCCAGCCCCAGCAGTACCCCCGTCACGATGCCAAAAATACTTTGCGGCAAAATGACCGACCGCACCATCTCCCAGGGAGTCAATCCCAGCGCCGTTCCGGCATCCCGGTATTTTTCCGGCAGCGCCTCGATGGCTTCCTGAATACTCACTTGCAACGTGGGAAGGATCATCACCGCCAGAATCAATGTTCCGGTGAGCCAGGACACGCCCGCTTCAAGATAAACACCGAAGATCATGTACCCCGCCAGCCCAAAAAGAATCGTCGGCACGCCATTCAGCGAATAAATCAGGTGGCGCAAGGTTTTTTTGATCCGCTCCGATCGCAAGTATTCCGTTTGCAAGAGCGCCGCTCCCAACGCCACCGGCAAACTCACCAAAACCGCCCCGGCCATCAGAATCAAAGTGCCCAGGGTTTGATACAAAATGCCACCGGCGGCTCCAAAGTTCCGTGACACTTGCGACAGAAATTCCCAATCAATTGCCGGAAGTCCTTTTGCGATCACCGCCGCCAAAACAAAAACCAAAATCGCCAGACTCAAAGCCATAAGGCAACACAAAAATCCCCAAACGACTTTTTCGATCACCGCGTTCCGGTTCATTGCGCTCTTTTCAAAAAGAAGTTGCCCATAAAGGTCAAGATCATCACCATTAAAAATAAAGTCAACCCCAGCGCCATCAAGGCGCTCCATTGCAGGTCCGTCCCGATCGCTTCAGCGGCCTCCCGCCCCAGCTTGGAAGGAATGCTTTGCCCCGATGCAAAAACGTTGAACCAGGGATCGGGAATCTTATCGAGACCGCCGATCACCAGCATAACGGCGATGGTTTCCCCCATCGCCCGCCCCAGTCCCAGAAAAACAGCACCCGCGATTCCCGGCAAAGCTTTGGGGATTACCGCGCTCAGCACCACCTGCCATTTCATCAACCCAAGACTGAAAGCCGTGTCCCGGTATTGCCCCGGCACCGCATGCAGCGCATCTTCCGCTAATGTCATGATGGTGGGAAGCACCATGATTCCAAGCAACAACGCCGCCGTCAGCAAAGTATTGCCATCGATCAGGCCAAAGGTATTCTTGACCCAACCTCCAAGAAGCGCCACACCCAGCAACCCATAAATGATTCCTGGAACTCCGGCGAAAAGTTCCATCAATCCCTTGATCCAAAGACGGTACCTGGCCGGCAAATACTCGGAAGTGAACACCGCCCCGCCCAAGGCCAGCGGCAAAACCAGAATGAGCGCCAACCCCGTGACCATTAAGGAGCCGTAGATCATTGGCAACGCGCCATAGGTTTCCCCGGCCCACCAATCAAGACCAAAAAGGAAATTCCATTTTTCTGCCGCAATCACCGACAAGCTTTGCTGCACGAGAAATGCAAACAGCATCACCACGGTGGCAAGCGAAATAAACGCCATGCAAGCGGTACTGCTTTTTAGAAAATCGAATCGAATCGTTCGTTTCACTTTTGAACTTGGCAATTACAAAGGATGTACGGGAACATAACCGCTTGCCTTCACCATTTTTTGCCCCTTCGGACTTATTATAAAATCGACGAACTCCCGCACGATTCCTTCCGGCTCTCCAGCCACCACAAAATTCAGATTCCGGGAGATGGGAAACCGGTTGGCGCGCACATTTTCCAGAGTCGGCTCGATGGCCTCGTCGCCTTCCAAAATGGCAATCCCCACCACATCCTCGTTGATCCAGGCCAGCGAAAGCATGCCGATAGCCGCATCGCTTTGAGCGATTTTGCTCTGCTCCTCATTATTCGACCCCGTGACCAACCTGGCTCCGGGCGCTCTGGCGTTCTCGTCGCCAAAAACATACTGCATGAATACATGCCGTGTGCCGCGATGCCGCTCCTTATCGATCACCACGATTTCCCGGTCTGGCCCGCCCACGTCTTTCCAGTTTTTTATTTTTCCCAAATAGATATCGCGAATCTGCTTCCGAGATAAAGCCTTGACTCCGGCGGCATACACTTCCGACGAGACCACGCAGGCCACCGCATCCCGGCCCACGACAATCGTTTTCAGATCGCTGTTTTTAAACCGCTCGCGCTCTTTATTGGAAATCTCCCGCGATGCCATGCCAATATCCGCCCGGCCCGTCGCAGAAGAATGAATGCCCACCCCGGAGCCGCCACTGTTGACGGTAATCGCCACCGCATCCTTTTTCTCTTCCGCAAAAACTTCAGCCGCACGAGTGACAAGCGGCAGAACCGTGGTCGAACCCACCACTTGTATTTTCTCCCTGCGGTCTTCCGCAAACCCCGGAGAAAGACTCACTGCGGAAAATAAAATAAAAAATACAACCGAGATAAGAATCCTGAAAAAAACTTGTTTCACCTGTCACCTTAACAAATGGAATATAAAGAATAATTATATCTATATATGGAAATATATCAATATAGATGAACGCAGAATTGCCTTGCGAAAAGGACAAAGCTCGATCTTTAGTCGCAGGAACGCAAAAAACCCTACAAAAAAACTAGCCGGTTGCTGAAAAAGTCCCAGATAAGGGGTTTTCATTGTTGTCATGCTGAGCTTGTCGAAGTATGACCTTATAATAAAGGCTATTTTCACACTTCGACAAGCTCAGTGTGACAGCTAAGAGTAATAAAAATAGTTTTTCAGCAACCTGCTAGAGTGGAATAGAGTTTTTTTAAAAAAAAAATCTCGAACGAGATAAGTGAGATAAAGGAAGGATTAATCCGACGAGGTGTATTTCATTTTACTTAGGTACCCCAACGCCTTGGTAGACCCTTGCTCTGCCGCGCGGTTGAACCATCGGCAGGCGTCCTCTGTGCTTTTTTCGACGCCCAGGCCTCTTAAATAAACCAGTCCCATCGCCACCTGGGCGCTGGCATTGCCCTTTTCCGCGGCGGCCAGATAGCAGTCAAAGGCTTTCAAATAATCCTGGGAAACTCCTTGCCCTGCTTCGTACAACCGGCCAAGTCGATATTGCGCTTCCGGGCTGCCCTTAGCGGCAGATTTGGTAAACCAGTTCAGTGCGCTTTTATAATCCGGAGAGTTCCCTTGGCAACTCATGCGGCCCATATTATATAAAGCGCCCTCATGCCCCTGCTCCGCCGCCCGCCGGTACCAGTCCACACTCTGCTTTCTGCTCTTTTTCACACCGATGCCTTTCTCATACATCAGCCCCAACTGGTTTTGCGCCCGGGCCACGCCTTCAATGGCAGTTTTGCGCAACCATTTGGCCTTCTTCGCCAGATCACCGGACAATTCCTCTCCCGAAGTTTCCAGGAAGTCGATTTCCTCACCGGCAAGAGAATCCTCTTTTTTGGCGGCTCTCCGGTACCATTCCGCGGCTTTTTCATAATCCTGAGACACCCCGTTGCCGACAAAATACATCATCCCCAGGTTGTCCTGAGCCTGAGGATCGCCCTGCTCCGCCGCTTTGGAATACCATTTGAATGCCTGATCCAAATCCTTGGGAATCCCCTCGCCGTTCTGCAGCATGTACCCCAAATGGTTCTGCGCCATGGCATTGCCCTGGTAAGCGGCTTTTTCTACCCAACAAAAGGCTTCCTCCAGATCCTGCTTAATTCCTTTGCTGTAGTAATACAGTTTGCCGAGACCAAATTGGGCAAAGTCATGCTCCTGATCGGCAGCTTTTTTGAGCCAATACACTGCCTTGACAAAATCCTGCGGCGCCCCCTCTTCATTGAGATACATTCTTCCCAGGTCATATTGAGCTTTGGAGTTCTCCTGCTCTGCGGCTTTACGCGTCCAGCTGACGGACTCGGCAAAGTCCTGCTCGATGCCTTTGCCGTGATAATACATCCGCGCCAGATGCAACTGCGCCGTTTCATCGCCCGCCTCCGCCGCGCGTTGGTACCAATGCGCCGCCTGGGAAAAATCCCGCTCCACTGCCTGACCGCTTTCATACAGGATGCCAAGATAAACCTGCGATGCGGTGACGTTCTCTTTGGCGGCAGATTCAAACAAGGACCGAGCCTTCTCGAAATCCTCAGCAACGCCCTCTCCAAGAAAATACAGAACACCCAGATGGTGCCGGGCATTGGCATGCTCCAGTTCCGCCGCCTTCACGTACCAGGAACGGGCGGCTTCGAAATTTTGTTCGACTTCGACGCCCCGGTCATACAATTCCCCCAGCCTGAACTGGGCTTCCACATGATCGTGCCCGGCGGCTTTCACATACCAGGCAATCGCCTCGGCATAATCGCCACGGGCGAAAAAGAAATTGCCTTTATCGAAATATTCCTCCGCATCGGGGATGAACTGGTCGTTGGCTTTTTCGAGAAATTCCTGCGCTTCTTCATTGCCCTGCTCCGCCGCTTTGCACAGCCACTTGACCGCTTCCTTGGAATCCTTAGGGACGCCGTCGCCGTGGTAATACATCAGCCCCAGTTTGAGTTGCGCGAGATCCAGACCCTTTTCCGCCGCCTTGCGATACCAGCGCGCGGCTTTAGCGGGGTTTTCTTCCACGCCCTTGCCGTGCTCGTAGCGGTCGCCCAGATTGAACTGCGCTTCCTCATTGCCCTGCAGGGCCGCAAGCTGAAACCACTTGCCGGAAATATCGTAATCCTGCGGTACGCCCTCGCCTTTTTCATACAAAATGCCGAGCATGTTCTGCGCCACATCGTTGCCACTTTGCGCTACTTTATAGAACCACTTCGCCGCTTCCTCAGGCGCCTTGTCCACTCCCTTGCCGAAATAAAACATGCGGCCCAGATTAAATTGCGCCACGCTGTCGCCCTGTTCCGCGGCTTTTTGATACCATTGAAAGCTGGCGACAAAATCCTGCGCCACCCCCAGCCCATTTTCATACAGGATGCCCAAAAACCCCTGGCCGTTGGCGGCCCCCCGTTCCGCCGACTTGCGGAACCATTTGAAGGCTTCTTTTTCACTTCTGACCACGCCGACGCCTTTAAAATAGACCATCCCCAGGTTGTATTGCGCCTGCGGCTTGCCCGATTCGGCTTCTTTAACCCAGCGCGCCGCATCCTTGGAACTGATCGTATCCAGAGAACCGTCATTTTTCCGGTAGACCAATTCGGTATCGGAGGCGTCGTTCGCCTGGGAAAGGAAATCCAGCCCCTGCTTTGAAACATGGGAAGAAGAGTCCGGCGAAAATTCCGCTGGCGCGGATCGCGGTGGGGTTATGGAAACGGATTCTTTACTCATATCGCCGTGGATTGAATGGGTGAGGTTAATCGAACTCGCTGGCTAAATCCCTCACTTTGGATTTGATCGTATCGACTTTACGATCGACGCTTGCGGCCATTTCCTGCAGCAGATCACTGCCGTGCTCTCCGGCGGATTCGATTTTCTTCATCAACTGATACATGCCGGAGTTTTGGATTTGCGTCAATTCATCGCAAATACCTTGCAGGCGTTTACGCACTTGCGCGATTTTCTTGACCATGCGCACGAGCTGGGTTCCCAGCGTTTCGTTTTTCTCCGGATGATCGCCGTCCTCCCATTCCTGCAGGACCGCCTGAATCGCTTCCTCATCTAGCTGGTCATAGGCCTGATTCAACTTGGCCATCAACTCGTGCCGGCGCGCTTTTTCCTTATCGTCCGCAGCCAGGTCGGGATGAATTTTTTTTGCCACTTCGCGGAAGAGTTTTTTGAGATCCTCGCTGGGTTTAAAACTCTCCTTTTCCAGCGCATCCGAATCGAGGTCTTCCGTTTCGCGCGAGGAACTGCGGGCGCGTTCTCTCGCCGATTGCGCACCGGCACGGAATTCATCCGAACGCGGGTATAATCGCGAGGCCAGTTCCAGAATTTGCGCTTTGACCTCGTCCAATTCGGTATACTTAACGCCGACCACCAGGTTGTAACGTTTTTCGAAAAGATGCAGTTCTCCGTTGAGAGTGGAAAGCTCCAGCTCTTTTTCAGCGAGTTCCTGCTCCAACCGGGTCGTTTCCCGGCGCTTTTGCTGGAGTTCTTCTTCTTCAGGGGAAACCGCCGGAGAAATGGCGGATGAAGCTTCCTGGAATTCAGGCATCGGCTTGGTCACTCGATTAGTGTAAATCTAATAAAAACAATCGGATTATAGCATCGAATTCTCTTAGATGGAAATAGAATTACAACCTCATTTTAATGGAAGGATTATGTAGCCCCAGTGAACCTGTATATCCCTGAAAATTCCCCTTTTTTAACGACCGATACGCGTAAAAGCCGCTGGGCGATCCCTTATACCTTCGAGTGTTTGAATGCCCGGATTGACATTCTTTTAGGCAAAAACGAAGGCGTGGTTCGCGGCAAAACCATCCTCGATGTGGGATCGCACATGGGGACGTTTGCTTACGCGGCGCATCGAATGGGCGCCGGTTTCGTACATGGGATTGATACGGAAGCCAACATGATCGAAAAAGGATTAAAGCTTTTTAAACAGGAGGACGTGCCGCTCTCTGGCTACCGTCTGGAAACAGCCGACGTGTTTGAGTTTCTTGAGTCGGCGGCTGAAAATAGTTTCGATACGGTGTTCTGCTTCGGCATGCTTTATTACACGGCGGAACCTTACCGTTTGCTAAAACTCATGCGGCGGGTCGCCCGCGAAACAGTTCTTCTCGACACCTTCACCGCCGGGTACGCCGCCGTTCAGGGGAAAGACGCGGCGGTAGTGTTCCCGAATATCAAGGACGAAACCCTGGAACTGCCGCTGATGATCGTTTCCCTCACGCAACCGGAAAAAAAGGATTACCGTATCCCTGAATCGTTCGACTACCGCGGCAAGGATTTGAGCATGATCACCCTGCCAACCGAGGCGCTGTTTGAGATATGGTTCCAGTCTCTTGACCTCCCTTTCACGCTTCTCGACTGGTCGGATCACACAACCCGGCCCTGTACTTTCCGCGATCTAGCGACTCCGGCGCAGAAAAAAGAATCCCACTGGGCCGATGTCTATGCCAGCGGCATCCGCGTTGCTTATCGACTGTCCACGGCGAACTGAAAGCGCCGTGATTCAGGAACTGCTTTCCTTAAACGTGTGGTTCGCTTCCAAGGCGATCCGGTCGTGCAAGTACACGTAGAGCCACCGTTTTCCCGTTTCTTTCACCAGGAAAAAGGCGACATCCTTTAACAATAGACCGGGATGTTTTTTACTGAGGGTTTGATAAATCAGGTTGGCAAGTTTCATCACCCGGTGCACGGGATATTTTTTGAGCCACGACAATAGCTCACTGTCGCGTAAATAATCGACTGCATCCTTGGCCAGCAACAGATGCGACAAACGAATTTGCAACAACTGTTTCGCCACCGGTTTGTTGCGGAGTGAGCCGATCTCGTCAGACAACCGCGAAACGCCGAGCATGAGATCGTACAGTTTGACCTCAAAACGCGGTTGTCTGGCTTCAGGAAAATAATGCGCGCCAATGTCCTCGACCAGGTAAAAATAGATTTCCCGGACCTGATGCCACTGCAGCGCCCGCACATTGAACAGAAGCTCCTTTCTGGAAGCGTCGGCAATCTCCCGGACGCCTTCGGGCAGATCGGACGCCACCTTCGGGTCTGCAATGGAACCCAAATTTTGCAGCAGGTCATCCGCATCCACGTCCGGTTCCGGAGCGCGGTCCGAATAAATCCGGATCGCCAACTCGCCAACGGTGAGATACCAGCGCAGCAGCAGTACTTTCAGGACCACATCCTGCACGATATAGCCCAGCATCTTGAACACCCAGAAGGTGATATCCATGAACCGGAAGGCGTAATAGACCCAGCGGAACAACGCCACCAGCCGGTAGCGGGAGACCGCCTGCCCCCACGCCGACCGCTGCCATTCTTCTTTCTTTTGCCAGGCTTTCGACAGGGTCAGCACATGGCGCAAACGGAATTGAGTTAAAGCGCGCACTCCCTTTTGCTCGCTGAGAGCCCGAATGCGTTGTTTCAATTCCAGGAACCCATCCAGCAGGCTACCCAACCGCGCTTCGGCAAGCGGCATTGTTGATTGCGGATGGAAGATCGCCGCCACTTCCTGCACCAGCCGCTGGGTGGCCTGCCCGACGTTGAGATCCTCTTCCTTAAGAATCCATTTGCACCGCAAGGCCTGACAATGGTCGATCACCGCGTCCAGCGCCTTTTTGAGAGCGGGATCTGCCGCTACTTCTTTTTGCTGATCCAGCTCCTTCAACCGGACAAAATTCAGCCAGCCAATGCGGATCACTCCATAGCCCCTGACGGTCAAAACAGCGGCCGCCGCCGCTATCACCGCGAGAAGTGCCAGCAAAACTGTGATTAAAACATTATCCATGTCGCTTTCATTGACCTATAATTTTATAGTCCCTGCCTTGCCTCAACGGACACCTTTAAAAATCATGTGAGGGGGATCACTTTGTATTTGTGGTGAATAGCAGGGAGTAATGCTATATTGATAATGTCAATTTAATTTCTTCCCTTTTCAACAAACGCCAGGGTGAAATTTTCTTTTACAAAATTTAAACATCTCCGGTTCGAGCGCCCGAATGCGATCCAGAAAGACACTTCTCTTTTTACTGCTGCCCCTCCTGTTCTTAAGTTGCGCGGAAAATGAAAATAAGGATTTCGTCAAACAAGGCATAGAATACCTCACCGATCAAGAATACGATAAAGCCGAGGCCTCTTTTTCAAAAGCCATTGAAAAAAACCCAAAAAACGCGGAAGGCTATTACGGTCTGGGAGGAATATACAATTATAAGGAAAAATACCCGGATGCCGAAAAAGCCTTCAAAACCGTATTACAGCTCGATCCCACGCATCTGGACAGCCATTACAGCCTGGGGTACACGTATGAAATGATGGGCAGGAAAGAAGAATCGGAAAAAGAATACCAACGCTACCGCGACCTGAAAAAGAAATTCGACGCCTTCGCCGATAAGGACATGCAATCCCGTTGAAATTTGTTTTTATTTTCAGTCTGACATTTTTCCTCATGATCGGCTGTTCGTTAAAACAGCCCGACTCCCGCTCCAGAGTTTTTAAGCAACAAAACTCTGCGAAAAACCCTGAAAAGCTTCAGAAACAGGGAAACTCCGGAAAATATTCGCAAAGAAGAGCCAAACAGAATGCCTTACGCGGAAACGATCCCCGCTCTCCCGCTTCTTTTTCTCCCTCATCTAAATCGCTTCTCCCCACCACCCTGCACACAAAAGATCAGGCCTTGATGGTTCTGATCGACCGAGGGGAATACCGCGTCGGGGTGCTGGACAACCAGCGCGGCACCATCGGCCCCGATGATGCGAACACCTCTCTGACCCACCTGCGCCCCTTTTATATCGACCGCCTGGAAACCACTGTGGCGCAATATAAGAAGTTTGACCCCCAATATGATGAAAAACGGTTTACCGACGGGAAGGAATGCCCCACTTGTCCCGCGATGGGAATCAAATGGCTGCATGCATACCGGTATTGCCAATGGGCGGGAAAACGATTGCCCACTGAAACGGAATGGATGACCGCCGCCAGAGGACAATCAAACCATTTCTGGCCATGGGGCAATCAATTTTCTGCCGAGCGGGCCAATCTGGCTGGAAAAAACGATGGCGCGTTATCAGTCACGCCGGTCGGCTCGTATCCTAAGGGAGCCAGTCCCTACGGAGCCATGGACATGGCGGGCAATGTCTGGGAATGGGTCAGCACCCCCTACTCGTCTCCACAGAAAGAATGGCAGACCAAACCGCTGCGCATCGTCAAAGGCGGAGGATGGACCAGCGACGAGCGTGTGGCAAAAGTTTCGTTCCGCAACATCGTCGACGCCAGCATGGAGAACCCGACCTTCGGATTCCGCTGCACAAAATCTATCGAAACAAAAAAATCAGCCGGTGGGACATTAGGAAACGCGGGTAGATAGCAAAAATATTTACTGTCCCGACTCAAAAAGTTTGTCTATAATAAAAAATAATCATTTACCGTTAAGATAAAAAGAGGCTCCCGGCAGAGCTTTACCTATTTAATTAACCTAACAAGGTTTTTTAATAGGTTTGGGTTTAGACCTTCTATGGCGTTCTACAACGACGGTCTTACGCCCAGGTTTTGCTGTTCGCTCAGGTCGGCATTTTATTTTTGCCATATCCTCACCCCCTTTCTAATGGTGGTTGTACCCCACCGGGATATGAGGGAATTACCCTTCCCTCTATGAAGGGTTGCCGGGAGCCTCAATTTAACTCCATATAATTCAACTATATTTTTATTCCTGTAAAAACCCTCTATTACCAAAATCCTTTCAAGGCTAAACCGATCCATAAAAAAAGGGAGAACCCAGCCCTCTAGGTTCTCCCTCCCTTAAACTGTGTTTCCAATACCAACCTTTTAGGCTGGAAAATCTTTACGAGCAGCCAGACGTTGCGCCGCAGGTCAGGCATTTGAGGCAGGTGCCGTTGCGCACCAGGGTCAACTGCCCGCACTCATTGCAGGGGTCTCCCTCATATCCTTTGAGCCTGGCGATGGTAGCGGTCGAGACCGTGCCCTTGGTCATCTGTGTGCCGTTTCCGACGGCAACGGATTCCTGAACCGACGCGGTGCCATTGCCTGAAGGTTCGTGCGCCACCTGCGAGACACCGTTACCGTTGCCGTTTCTGTGCACGACCTGCGTCTCCGTCTTTTCATGCGCCTGGCCGTTTGCTGGAAGAACCGATACAACTTTTTCCCCTTCTTCCACGGCTTTTTCAGTTTTTCCGATGGCGTCGCCGCGCAGATCGTCCGGAGTCACCTGCGCCAGATCGTTGCGTCCCAGATAATTGATCGCCAGATCCCGGAAAATGTAATCAATGGTAGAGGTCGCCATGGTGATGCGGTCATTTCCCGTGACGATGCCGTTCGGCTCGAAGCGGGTGAAGACAAACGCGTCCACGAACTCTTCCAACGGCACTCCATGCTGAAGGCCTAAAGAAATCGCGATGGCAAAACAGTTCATCAGACTGCGGAAAGCCGCGCCCTCCTTATGCATGTCGATGAAGATCTCACCCAACGACCCGTCATTATATTCCCCGGTCCTCAAGTAAACCTTGTGCCCGCCGATGTTGGCTTTCTGGGTATAACCTTTTCTCCGCCCCGGCAGGGCCGTCCGCTTGTGCGCCCGCTCGCGAATCACTTCCACAATTTTTTCCGCCACCTTCAAAGGTTCTTTTTCTTCCGCAAGCTCCATCTTGAGATGGCTGAAGTCCTCACTGGCCATGCTGTTGAGCGGCTGGCTCAATTTCGATCCGTCGCGGTAGATGGCGGTTCCCTTGAGCATCAGTTTCCAGCACAGCATATGCGCTTTTTCCACTTCCTCGATGGTGGCGTGGTTGGGCATATTGATGGTTTTGGAAATGGCGCCGGAAAGAAACGGCTGGGCAGCGGCCATCATGCGGATATGGGCTTCAGGACGAATGTAGCGCTCGCCGTATTTGCCGCATTTGTTGGCACAGTCGAAAATCGGATAATGCTCTTCTTTAAGATAAGGCGCGTTCTCGATGGTCATGGTGCCGCAGATGGCATCGTTGGCCTGGCGGATTTCTTCTTTAGTAAATCCCAGGTGCTCCAGCATGTTGAACTCGAACGAGTCCAGTTGCTCGTCCGTTAAGTGCAAAGCACTTTTGCAGAATTCATCACCCAGAACGTATTTGTTAAAGGCAAACGTGATGTCGAACACCTTGGGCAACTCCGCCTGAATTTTATCCAGCACCACATCGGTGAATCCCTTTGGCTTCAGGGTTTCACGGTTGATGAAGGGAGCCGATTCCAGCCGCCCGGTGCCAACGCAATAATTGATGATCTCGCGGATCTCTTCGACGTTGTACCCCAGCCGTTTCAAAGCGATGGGCACCGACTGGTTGATGATCTTGAAGTAACCGCCGCCGGCGAGTTTTTTGTATTTCACCAGAGCATAATCCGGCTCGATACCGGTGGTATCGCAATCCATCAACAGTCCGATGGTGCCGGTGGGAGCAATGCACGTGGTTTGCGCGTTGCGGTAGCCGTAGCGTTGACCGAGCTCCAGAGCATCGGCCCATTCCTTCACCGCGGCGCTTTGCAGGTAGGCGGGACAATATTCCGTGGAAACGCCCTGCGGATAAATGGTGAGTCCTTCGTACTCGTGCACTTCCGTGTTCTGGATGGCCCGGCGATGGTTGCGCAGGACACGCAGCATGTGCTTCTTATTGTTCTTGTATTCCTGAAAGGGTCCGAGTTCCTTGGCCATCTCTGCCGACATGGTGTATGCCGCCCCTGTGGTCAAGGCTGAGATCGCGCCGGCGATCGCCCGGCCTTTTTCGGAGTCGTAAGGAATGCCGAGTACCATGAGCAGAGCGCCGAGGTTGGCATACCCAAGGCCCAGTGTGCGGTATTCAAAGCTCTTCTTAGCGATGGCCAAGTTCGGAAACTGCGCCATCATGACGGAGATTTCCAGAGTCAGCGTCCAAAGCCGGCAGGCGTGCCGGTAGTTTTCGACCTCAAACTGGCTCTTTTCCTCGTTGTGAAAGCGGATCAGATTGATCGAAGCCAGGTTACACGCGGTGTCGTCGAGGAACATATACTCCGAGCAGGGGTTCGACGCATTGATGCGTCCGCCTTCGGGACTGGTGTGCCACTCATTCACAGTGGTGTCGAATTGCAATCCCGGATCGGCGCTGGCCCAGGCGGCTTCGTTGATCTTGTCCCAAAGCTCTCTGGCTTCCAGAGTCTTGCTGATGACACCGTCGGTGCGGCGGGTCAGGTTCCACTCGCTATCGCATTCCACCGCCCGCATGAAATCATTGTTGAGGCGGACCGAGTTGTTGGAGTTCTGCCCGGAAACCGTGGTGTAGCCTTCGGAGTTCCAGCAGATGTCGTACTCTTCAAATTCAATTTCCTTGGCACCCTGCTTGGCCAGTTGAATGACCCGGTAGATATAATTCTCCGGGACCCCCGACTCGATGGCTTTTAAGACCGCGCGTTTTAGTTCCTTGTTCTTTTTCAGTTCGAACCGGTCTTCATCATGACTATCCAAACCCTGGCAGGCTTTGACGATTCCCTTCAGCATCCTCCGGCAAATGCGGCTGCCCGTAGCCAGAGCCGCCACCTTGCGCTCCTCTTTGGCTTTCCAATCGATGAACTCCTCGATGTCCGGGTGGTCCATGTCGAGCGTGACCATCTTGGCGGCGCGTCTCGTAGTGCCGCCGGATTTGATCGCCCCTGCCGCCCGGTCGCCGATTTTTAGAAAGCTCATCAATCCGGAAGATTTTCCGCCGCCGGAAAGCGGTTCGCCGGTACCGCGCAAATGGGAAAAATTGCTTCCCGTTCCCGATCCGTATTTGAACAGACGCGCTTCCTGACGCCAGAGATCCATGATGCCGCCATCGCCGACCAGGTCGTCCTTGATCGAAAGGATGAAGCAGGCATGCGGCTGCGGGTGCTCGTAGGCATTCACCGATTGCTCCACCTCGCCCGTATTGGGGTTGGTGAAGTAATGCCCCTGAGCCGGACCTTCCAGACCATAGGCCCAGTGCAGGCCGGTATTGAACCATTGTGGCGAGTTGGGCGCGGCGTATTGACTGGCCAGCATGAAGCACATTTCATCGTAATAATTGCGGGCGTCCTCTTCGTTCTCGAAACATTTATTCTTCCAGCCCCAATAGGTCCAGCAACCGGCAAGCCGCTGAAACACCTGGCGCGAATCGGTCTCGCGACCACGCCGTTCGGTTTCAGGCAAATGACTCAAGGCTTCTCCGTCAGGCTCCGAGGGGCAGAGCCATTCGGGAACACCGGCCTCATATTTCCTTTTCAGGCGGGCGGGAACACCGGCTTTACGAAAATATTTCTGCGCCATAATATCCACCGCCACCTGGGACCAAAAATCCGGCACCAACACATGCTTGATTTCGGAGACAACGGAACCATCGGCATTGTTGATCCGCGAGGTCCTTTCGACAAAGTTGATCCCATGATACGGATCGCTGTGGTTCAGGCTGAAAACGCGGTTGATTCGCATAAAGTTTGGCTCCGGAAAATCTAATGACTAGATAATTATAGGTGGTTTAGTAGTTAAAATCGCTCGAGAGAATAGTGGCCCTTTCTCCCAATAAAAAAAGCGGGAGAAGGACCTCTATGTTTTTGTTTCCGAAAGGGATATCCTACCGTATTTAGTACTCCTGAGTGAGACTATATACAACATGTAGGGGTGGGTCAATAAAAATTTTTCCATTTTCGACCCAAAATTTCGGAACCTCAATATCTAAAAGGGCTCAACCCGCACAATAATATTCCACTCCATAGGCGAATGCAAAGCGAAAGTAAAACCGAGCAATCAAAAACAAAATTTTACCCCTTATATTACTTAAGATGTGGACTTGGGAAGGGAAATGCCAGGGAAAAAGTGGAAGCGGAGGAGGATTGAAAAATTGCTTTAATTTTCAATCAGCTCGATCTGGACCTTGCCGATGAATTCCATCAGGTGAAACTGGCCTTCTTTCTGGCCTTCAGAAAGTTTGATGTGGGTGGCATCGACGAAGTCCTGCCCGAACGTGGGGTCGAGCGCCCGCCATTCGCCGACATACACTTCCGGCCAGGCATGGTAAAGGAATCCCTTGTACTTGGGAGAATAAACCAGACCGTTGACGATCTTGGTGGGAATGCCCGCCGCCCGGGCAATGGCCGCAAACAAATACGTGTGCGATTGACACTCGCCTTTTCGTTCCCGAAGCGCATTGAGCGCACTGACAGTGTCAACCAGAGCTTTCTCCAGATTTTGAAACACCCATTGATTAATCCGCCGCGACGCTTTCCAGGCATCGGTCGTATCGCCCACCAGTTCTTTGGCTAATGTCCGGATCATCGGATGCTGGGACTGCACTTCCGGCGAATCGCCCAGATACTCCGGGTCGGAAAAAGTAGCCACCGGACGGATCGACGGTTTTGCGACATCCTCAGGCTCGGCATTGACCATCAGGATCGAAGCATAAGTCCCGTCGCTGGCTTTTTCGGACCGCAATAACTTTTGCCGGTGATCTTCAGGAATCAGATCCGGCGAACCGATGCCGGAGAGTTTCATTTTCATCTGCCGCTTGCCGCCCGAGTCGGCGATTTCCTTGCCCGGCTTGACCAGGCTGAAAGTGATCAAACTGCTCACCGACATGCCGTCGCCGCCCAGATCGCGGGCGATGTGCTCCGGCTCCCGGCGCGACTCAAATCCTTGCGACGTCACTTCCTTCACAATACTGCCGTCGGCGGACACCCAAAGGGTCGATTCCATCCCGCCCACTTTGTGTAACACCACATGCACCACAATTTTCTTGCCATCATATTCCACCTCTTCCTGGCGCAGAACGTGGTATTCCAGATCCATCAGCATTTGAAACGGTTCCATGAAGATGGGAAACTTGCCCTTTTTCCCGACCGTCATACCCTCCTGAATAATGTTCAGCAAAAACGTCGACGACGGCACTACCGTGTCCGGAAAAGGAATGGTCTTGGTCTTGTCGAATCCGAGGCCCACCACATGCGTGGTCAACTTGCCGTTTTCCAGACGGCCATCCACCTGCTGACGGTTGCCCATGATCTCCTGCACCAAAGAAAAACGTTTGAGCTTGAGGTCGGGAGTCAAATGGGTTTCCTGAGTGAACGTCGTGCCCTGATTGACACCATCGGACTTCAAGCGGAAAAACACCTTCGAGTTGACGGTGATCGCCTCTTTCGTCACCAGCATTTTGGCGAAGCTGAACCCCAGCTTCTTGCCCTTGAAATAGGTGCCCATCCATTCAGAATGCTCCCCCGGAGCAAACAGCGGATGCACCGATTCCTTTGCCAAAGCCGACAGGGGCAAAACCAATAAAAAAACAACGAGACAGATACTTAGTAAGATTTTTCGCATGGATTTCATGTCTAATAGCCTACCACAGCATTGAAAAATAAAGACCTGTAAATATTTGAACACAAAAAGAAAAATTGAAACTAGTTGATAAAGCGAATTTTGCGTAAAAGACATTGGA
>JAJDBE010000005.1 GCA_029261515.1 Nitrospinaceae bacterium
GTTAGTAACAAAAATGCATATACCCATTCTAAATATGTTAAGTTATTAGTACATAAATTCGATATAATACTATATTTTTCAATAGTTTATTTTTCAATTTCAATGAGAGTTTTCCTAATGAAAAAGACTTTGACCGCCCTTTTAATCCTGTGCTTTTTTTCCTCCGGGTGCGCAGAAATGTCCCAGCACGTGACCTGGCCGCCTAAATGGATGGAATCCGATGCAGGCGATCATGCGGATTCGGATACTAAAGAGGCCAAAGACGCCCAGGAAGCGGCTGAAGAAGAAAAAAAGAAGCTGTCCTACTGGAAACAGGTAGAGGGATGGGAAGAGTCGGATGAAGAACAAACTCAATCAAATGCGGAGAAGCCAGCCAAACCCGCAGAGAGCGCGAAAAAAGAACAAGCCCAGGAGGCTCCAAAAGAAAATAAGCCTGTAAAAGAAAAGGTGAAGCAACCCTCCTCGCAAATCATGGAGGCAAAGCTGAACTATAATTTGGCTCAGGAGTTCATCTACTCGCAGAAATATGAAGATGCCGTTGCCCCTTTGAAAAAAGCGGTGGCGCTCAATCCCGAAGATCCGGACTACCACTACAGCTTTGGACTGGTCTTTCAGAAACTGAACCGGCATAAGGAAGCGGTCATCGAATTTCAAAAATCCGTCCGCCTGAACCCAGAACTTTGGCAGGCGCATTACCGCCTGGGCCTTGAGCATGAGAAGCTCAAACAAACGGAAACCGCCATCCAGCATTACAAAACATCTCTTAAGATAAATCCGAAATTTTCCGAAGCCCACCTCCAACTGGGGAATTTGTTCCGGGATAAAAAAGATCACAAAACCAGCATCCGTCATTATAAAAACGCCGCTAAAATCGAGCCGGACAATCCGAAGATTTTGTTCACTCTGGGTGAGATCTATTCCGAATCCGGCAAGATCACAAAGGCCGCCGGTGCCTATGAAAAGGCTCTCAAACAATTCCCGGACTATAAGGATGCCCGTTTCCGGCTGGGGAAATTACATCTGGAAAATGAAAAATACGACAAGGCCATCCAATATCTTTCGCAGGCTATCGAGCACGACCCCTCTAAAGAGGAAGCCTATTTTCTCCTCCACAATTCCTATTGGAAGAAGAAACAGTATCCCGAATCGTTTGCTGCATTAAAGAGCTTGATTCAAGTAAACCCGAAAAAAGAAGAACCCTACTTTTCCCTGGGTCAGGCCTATTTGCTGCTGGACAAGCACAAGGAAGCTATCGAGCCTTTAAAGCAGCTGGCGAGGCTCAATCCCGACAAGTTCGAGGCACACAACAGTTTGGGAATGATCTATGAAAAACTCAAAGATCATGAGCTGGCCATTGCCCACTTTAAAGAAGCGGTCCGAATCAAGCCGGATAATTACCTGGCTCACTTCAATCTCGGGCTGGTCTATCTAAACCAGAAACGCAATACGGATGCGATTCGGGAGTTTGAGGCGGCCACCAAGGCCAATAAAGAATTCGCCCAGGCGCACTGGACCCTCGCCGTGTTGTATGACAAGGTGGAAAATGGGGGCAACGCCATCTTTCATGCCAAAAGAGCGCAAAACCTGTTCCAGGACAAATTCCAGAAAAAGAAATCCGAAAAAGCAAAGAAATTCGCCAAGTTGCTGATTCAGAAATACCAGAAATAATAGCAGCGACAGCCCCCTATGGGCTTGCTCAAACCCTCTCTGCTGTTACAATTGACCATGCCTGCAATATTCGCAAATCCATCGAACTATAAAGTCAACCCATCGTGGCCGATTTAAAAAAATTGGGGGAATTTGGACTGATCGACCGGTTTCACTCGCATTTAAAATACCGGTCTCCCAAATTAAAGTTAGGCATTGGCGACGACTGCGCGGTTTACTCCTCTAAAGCCGGAACCTACGAGATTGTGTCCACCGACGCATTGATCGAAACCGTTCATTTCGACCTTAAGCTCACCACTCCCCGTCTGCTGGGAAGAAAAGCCCTGGCCGTCAATATCAGCGATATTGCCGCGATGGGGGGTGTCCCACGTCTGGCTTTCATTGCCATTGGTATTCCCAACTCCCTCTCTCTCAAATTCCTCGATGATTTCTATAAGGGAATCAACCGGATTTGCGTGGAACACAAAATCGAACTGGCAGGCGGGGATACGGTGGCATCGCCAAAGCATCTGTTCATCAACATCACCATTATCGGCGAGGTTGCAAAAAACAAACTGATGACCCGGTCCGGCGCCCGGCCTGGAGATTCCATTTTCGTGACCGGGACTCCCGGAGAATCCGCCCTCGGCCTCAAGCTCCTCGCCTCCAAGCGTAAGAAATGGAAGGGCAGTGAGCGCCTCAAGAAACAGGTCATCCGTTCGCATCTGGACCCGGTTCCGCGGCTTACAGAATCGCAACTGCTGGCAAAATCGAAAGCCCGAGTCACCTCGATGATCGACATCAGCGATGGTCTGGTGCAGGACCTTTTCCACATCTGTGAAGCGGCAAAGGTAGGCGCTGTTCTAAACGAAGAATGGCTGCCCAAATCCCCTGCCCTTCGCCGCCTGACTTCTGTTAATAATTTGAATCTTATCGACTTTGTCCTTGCGGGCGGGGAAGACTATGAATTACTGTTTACTTTAAAGAATGAAGATGCTAGAAAAATATCAAGGCAGTTTGAACATGCCAAAACGCCTGTAACCCGAATCGGGGAAATCACTTCACAGTCCGGCAAGGTGGTTCTGCAAAAAGAAAATGGAAAAATCGAGCCACTACAAAAAAACATGGGATTCAATCATTTTCGATCGAGAACGCCGTGAGCCTCTCCCCTTTCGATAACAAGATGATTGCCAGAACCATTTCATTTTCAGCGCATTCGGCAATGAATTTGAAATCCCAGGCGCCGGCTTTTTGGGGAGTTGACTAGACACTTTGGACGACGCGATATTACCCCGGTTACTATTCCTATCCGTTCTTCTCCTGTTTTCCGCTTTTTTCTCGGCGTGTGAAGCCGCGTTTTTCTCTCTCAATCCTCTCCAGCTAACGGAGATGAAAGAAAAAAAGGGCCGGTTGGGGTTGCTGGTCAACACGCTTCTTGAAAAGCCGCGCGAGCTTCTCATCACCATTTACATTGGCAATGAGTTGGTCAATATCGCCGTTTCCGTGATGGCCACCTCCGTCGCCATCACTCTGTTTGGCAGCATCGGCGTGGGCATCGCCATCGGCGCGGGAACGTTTCTGCTGTTGATCTTCGGTGAGATCGTTCCCAAAAGCATGTCTCTCAAACTGGCTCAGTCCTATGCCCTGATCGCCGCTTACCCGCTCAAAATTTTCTATAACATCGTTCAACCGCCGCAAAAGTTTTTGACCCGCCTGGCGGAAAAACTCATTCACTCGGTGGGCATCGCCTCCCTGTCAAAAAGGGAACCGGCCATCACCGATGACGAATTCCGGGCCATGGTGCAGATGGGCGTCGGCGAGGGGGTGATCGACCCTGAAGAAAAGGAGATGATTCACAACATCATCAAGTTCAGCGATACCGCCGTCGGCGACATCATGACCCCCAAAATCGACATGTTCACCGTCAATATTGAGGAAAGTCTCGATGAGGTGATTCCGCGGATTCTCGAAAACTTCTTTTCAAGGGTGCCGGTTTACGACAAGGAGCAGGAGCACATCATCGGCATATTATTGACCAAACACCTCAACCGGATGAAACATCTGCCGAGAGAAAACGTCAACATCAAAAGTATCCTGCACCCCCCCTTTTCAGTTCCGCAAACCAAAAAAATCAAGGAACTGCTTGAGGATTTCAAGAAGATGAAACGGCACATGGCCATCGTTCTGGACGAGTACGGAAGCGTCACCGGACTGGTCACTCTGGAAGACATTCTCGAAGAACTGGTGGGAGAAATCGACAGTGAAATGCGCATGGACCAGACCCCCATTGTGGAAATCGACGAGGAAAACTACCGCCTGGTCGGCGCCCTCAGCCTGCATGAGTTCAACGAGTATTTCCACAGCCAGTTGCCTGAAGAAACCTACAATACGGTGGGAGGCCTGGTATTCGGCTTATTTGGCCGTGTCCCCCGGTCCGGCGAGGCGGCAACACATGAAAACTTCAAGTTCAGGGTGGAAAAAATGAAAGGCCCGCGGATTTTACGGCTGCACCTCACACGGCTGCATTCGGGCGCCCCTGGGGAAGAAAATAATAAAACAAACGGGAAACCGGCCACCGACTGATGGACCTCACCTCTACATTAATTATTGTCATTTTGGGCATCCTCTTTGAGGGCTTTTTCTCCGGCTCCGAAATCGCCATGATCGCGATCAACCGCATCAAGATGAAGCAAAAAGCCGATGAAGGCGACACCTCCGCGCAGGCGGTCCTGCATTTGCTCGACACGCCGGAAAAACTGTTCGCCTCCACTTCCCTGGGGACCAACCTGGCCATGGTCACTACCTCCGCCGTTTTCACCGCTTACATGGTGACGCATCTCGGCCATAAAGGAGAATGGCTGGCGATGCTCATCATTTCACCTTTGGTTTTGTTCGGAGGAGAAATCGTTCCAAAAATGATTTTTCAGAACCGGCCCAATACCCTCATGCTGTTTTTCATCAAACCGCTCAACCTTTTTTGCAGTGTATTTTCGCCCATCATCGGTTTTTTCACACACACCTCTTCCTACGTGACCAATAAATTTCTCGGCGAAAGGGAAGGCAATGGAGACACGCTCAGCCGCGACCAGATCCGTCAGGTGTTGAGTCTGGATTCCCAGGCGATTGATCTGGGTGTGGCGGAAAAGAAGATGATTCACAAAATTTTCAACTTTGGCGAGATCAATGTGGAACAGTGCATGGTGCCCCTCATTCACATCACCGCCATCAAGGACACCGCCACCATGCGCGAAGCGCATGAGATTTCCAATGAATTTGGAATCTCCCGGCTGCCTGTGTTCCATGAAAGAATGTACAACCTCATCGGCATTTTAAACACCTTTGACCTCATCGACAAACCTGTGGACTCGTCTCCCATTTCTGATCTTGTCCGACCGGCTTATTATGTTCCGGCCAATAAAAAAATCGACGATCTGCTCAGAGAACTGCAACAGGGGGGGTTGCACATGGCCATCGTGGTGGACGAATACGGCGGTTGCGTCGGCATCGTGACCATCGAGGATCTTCTGGAAGAAATCGTCGGCGAGATCGAGGACGAATACGACAAACCTGAAAAAGGTTACGAGCCTTATGCCGACGGCGGTTATCTGATTGAAGCGGACATGGAAGTCAACGTCATCAACGACACCTTGAATCTGAATCTGCCCACGGGAGATTATGAAACACTGGCGGGGCTGGCGCTTAACCACCTTGAAAAAGTCCCCAACCCCGGCGAGCAATTGGTGGTCAACGGCTACCGCCTCACCATCAAAGAGGCGAGCAAACGCCAGATTCTTTCCATCATCGTCCGCAAGCTCTCCCCTGCCCCGAAAGCTTAGTCCTGGACAAAAACTCTTCCTCATCCGGTTTCTTACAGACCGTGAACCCGTTCCAACTCTTCATAGGCCGCCTGAATCTCTAAAAACCGCATGTGCGCTTCTTCGCCCTGATCCTCTCCCAGATGCGCCACCCGGTCGGGATGGTATTGCGCCGCTTTATGCCGGTAGGCCTTTTTGATCTCCTCCGGTTTGGCAGAATAAGTCAAACCGAGGATGGTGTATGGA
>JAJDBE010000006.1 GCA_029261515.1 Nitrospinaceae bacterium
ACCCACCCCCCCCAGTACCCCCCAACACACCCGGCGCCAAAAAAAAAAAAATAATCCCCCCCCCCCCGCCAAACTCGGCTAACATTTCGGCTAATAAAAACGCGACTCCGAATGGGTCTGGACCATCGACCCCATCGACGGAACACGGTCGTTTGTGAGAGGGCTCCCCTTATTTTCCTCGCTGATCGCACTGCTTCATCATGGAGAACCGGTGATGGGGATCATCTCCCTTCCGGCGCTGGGGGAGACGGCCTGGGCCGTAAAAGGCAAAGGCGCTTACTGCGGCAAGTCCAAACTGAAAGTTTCTTCACAGAAAAATCTATCCAAAGCGGTGGTGGCCACTGGCGATATTTATTGTTTTCGCAGCCAGGAGTGCACCCCTCTTTTTGACACATTAGGCGAAGAAGCGGCGCTGACGCGGATCTACCCCGACGCCTTCGGCCACCTCATGGCCGCCAGAGGAGCGGTCGATGTGATGGTGGACCCATTGGCCTATATTTGGGATTTTGCCCCCTGCAAAATCATGGTCGAGGAAGCCGGAGGCAAGTTTGCCAATTTCTCAGGCAATCAAGGCAGTATTCGTGGGGGAAACGCAATTGTGGGCAATCCAAATCTGGTGCAGAAAGTGCGAAAGCTTTATAAGGGAGGAGATAAACTCAAATAGGCTGGCGACCGGCAAATCCTGCATCCATGTCATGCCAGTAGCGAATTTCCTTTTCCGGAGCTTTCCAGCACAGATAAATTTCCCGGCCTTCACGGATAGATGGAAAGTCCACCAACCCTTCTTTGATGCCTTTGACCACGCACCCTTTTGATTCCAAGTCGTTTACAACCCTGTTGATTTTCAGGGCGGAATTTAGATAGGCGGCGCCGTCGACACTGCCACCATTGTATTTGTGCTTTTCCCAGGCATTTTTGACATCAGGAAACCGATTCATCAAATCAGAGGAAAGGGCCTGAATCTCTGGCACATCCTTTAACAGCTGTGGAATCATAGAGTTCGCTTCTTCCAGAGTGAAATACTTTTTTACAGGCATCAACCAAACTCCCCTTTCGCGGGATACAGATTCATTGCGAATTTTTTTTTGAACCGGACGGATCTTAATGAATAGAACCTATTATAATTTATTTAACCGGTTTTTCACAATCCCAAATATTAATAAGGGAAAACATCGTCAAGTCCATAAAAATATAAATTTCAACAAGCTATTTCCCGAAGGCCCATATTTAACGAAGTTTTTACGACGGCATTCGCCCGGAATAGCTAAAAACATTACGATTGGCCGGAACGAATAATCTGAACCCAATCGGCGCCGCGGCTCCCTCCCATGGCCGAAAACACCCCATAATTGTTGTTTTTTTATTGACAAATAGCCGATAAGATTATAAATTCTGGCGACCTGTAGAAAACCGTATTGTAAATTACTTTATTTTTAAAAGCGCTTCAAACCAAAATTAGAAAAAACAACCGGATGCACGAGGGGAGGTGGATAGCTGGTACTCGGCAACTGAGTCAGAAATATATGCAGGTTGGTTTTGTTTTTTTTATGGGATAATTATTCCAAACTTTATATTGGGGAGGCAAGCTAATAATGAAGAAATTAGTTGTGATCGCAGCAGTATTCGCATTCTTGACCATTGGGGCAAATGTATCCGCTGATGAGCTACTTCCGGGGGCTTCTGTCCCTGTTGATCAGAGCGTAATGGGCGTTGGCCAGACCATGATGCAAATGGGCGCCGCTGACCGTGCCGCTACAAACCGGTTGAACAATGCCAGCCGCACCATTATGTCTGCTCCTGGCTCCACGGTTAACGATAACTATCAGTTCGGTTCTTCTCAGACCGATCAGTCCTGGAAAGCTGCCCGTACCGTTGAAGAAGCTCAGGTTCGCGGATTGGTCCCCGGCGACTGTCAGGGAGACAACTCCACCGATGCGTACCGCAAGCAAATGGGTCAGAGCCGTGAAGGCTTCATGAAAGAAAACCTGGTGAGCAATGCTCAATGCGGCGATTACCATCCGACTTTGAAGTAATTGTCTGACTTGTAAGTAAAAAAAAAGGGCCGCTTTACCGCCCTGCAAATTTAAAAGCCGATAGAGTGAAATTCATTCTATCGGCTTTTTTTTGCCTAATTTCAGCCAATTTTCCTGTCAAACCGCTTTACCTTTTCTGTTATCCTATTAATATCCATTAAGTTTACAGTACGCAAAACCTCAAACCAATTGCCATATATGGGGCCGAAGAAATTCAGGTTTTTCAATAAAAACAAAGGCTTTCTACAATTCGTGGGCATCCTTGTTTTTGCGGTCCTTTTGAGCGCACAGTCTATTGCACAGGAACCGGTCTCCTTGAAAACCTACCCGGAATTGGCCATCCCGGTGCCAAATCCGGTGGATATGACCAAACTTCCCGTCGGCAAAACGTTTCAAATAGCAGATCCCCAATTTGTCCTGCAATTTTTTTTCAATGGCCGGGATATTTACGGGGTCATTCTTAAGAGAGAAAAGGAACACACCATTTTTTTGCATTTATGTTTTTTTCGCTCCTGTGAGGAAAGCAAATACGATTATATCGAAAAAATAGTTTCTCCCTTTGAACCTCCCTACGAAAAAATGTTTTTTTCAGTTAAACTCCCCAGGCAGAAGAATTACGAGTTTCAGGGACTGGAGTTTTTCTCAATCAAATAGTCATATTTTGATCCTGTTAAGGCCCCTGCTCGATCACTTTGGAACCCCAAAGATTAACCTGCCTT
>JAJDBE010000007.1 GCA_029261515.1 Nitrospinaceae bacterium
CTGACCCGGGGCCTGCACATCGGCGGCGAGGACTATTTAACCAAACCGTTCGAGCCGGAAGAGTTGAAAGCGCGCGTCAAAGCGGCTCTGCGCACCAAAAAGTTGTACGCGCAACTGGAAACCACCAACGAGATCATCGAAAAGGAGCGGGACGTCATCGCCACGATCCAGAGGGGCCTGCTTAGCGACGCACATCCCGAAATCCCGGGGTTCAATTTTTTCTCGGACTATCAGCCCTCATGCAAAGCCGGCGGCGATTATTACGATTTTATTCCCATCGACCGGGATCACCTGGGAGTTCTGGTTTCCGACGTTTCGGGGCACGGGACGCCAGCCGCCGTTATCATGGTGATGATGCGGGTCCTGGTACGGTCCCTGGCCTCGCAAACCCATTCTCCAAGAGAAACTCTGCAAAAACTCAATAAAACCCTGAGGCAAAATCTGGAAACGGGTTATTTCATCACCACTTTCTACGGAGTGATCCACTTACCGACGAAAAAGATGAAATACGCCTCTGCCGGGCACAATCCTCCCATTCTGGTCAACTACAACATGAATAACGTCCAGGAACTGTGGCTGAACAAGGGCATTCCGCTGATGATCCTGCCCAACAACGACATGGAAGAGGGAGAAATTCAGCTGGAACCCAACAGCAAACTAGCGCTTTACACCGATGGCCTCACCGAGGCCAAGAACGAGGCCGGGGAAATGTTCAGCGCCAAACGGCTGGCCGAATATCTGCTGAAGCAGGGGAAAAACCTGGACGCCGCTCAATTGGGGAGTCAAACCAAGGAAACGGTACAGAAATTTGTCGGCAAACAGACCTTCGCCGACGATTACACCCTGGTCCTGCTCGAAGTCACCGAAAACGCATAATTCCTTCTCATTCTGCTAAAATCCTCCTTAATTTCCGGTAACCGCCTGACCTCCTCAACACCCTCTTTCACCGCAAAGACGCAAAGATCGCAAAGGAACATTTGATTTTTTTTGGGGGGGGGGTGTTTACCAAATTGTCATCCTTCGAAATACCCCTCCGAGGCATGAAGGCAATGGTGAAATATCACATACCCCTCCTACCCCTTCGGGGCATGAAATAAATGGAGGGAATATCACAGGGGCATGAAGTTAGTGGAGGGGATATCACAAGCTCGGGATGACAAGCGAGGCCACTGGAAGGAGCTTTTAGCTCCCCCTCCTTGCTAAGGAGGGGCCGGGGGAGGTGGGTGACAGGATCGACAGCCTACGGCAAGCCTTTTCCCTTTGTTATTGTGGATTGTTAGAAAATTTGCTATATAAGACAGTTTGACTCAATCCTCAATTTAAGGAAAAGGAGCTATGGCAACACTGGAAAAACTGAAAGAGCATATTGGAAAATCTAAATCCGCATTGACGGAAGGGATAAAAAAGGCAGAAGACGCCAAAAAGAGCGAAGAAGTCCGCAAACTCAGAAAAAAGGTCAAGCGCCTTTCCCGCAAAGTTGGAAAGAAGGTCTATTTTGATAAAATGGCGGAGGCCAAGAAAAAACCCAAGAAAGAACGCAAATCCGAAGCATCCTGAAGTTTTACCTGAATCCCTTTATGGCAACCTGTTATGTCCGCAATATTTGACATCGACCACATCGCCCTGCTCGCGCGGCTCCGGCTTACGCATGCCGAGAAAGATAAGTTGGGCAGACAAATGGAAACCATCCTCGGCTACATCGACCAGCTCAATCAGTTGGACACCGCTGATGTAGAACCGACTTCGCACGTCATCCCTATTCACAACGTGTTCCGGGAGGATGAGGAGACGAAACCCTTCCCGGAAAAAGACTATCTGTCGCTGGCACCTGCCGAGAAAAAACACCATTACGAAGTGCCGCAGATCATTTGAATCGCCCCATGCATCAGGCAACCCTACTCCAGGCAAAAGACGGCCTCAAACAAAAAAAGTTTTCTTCGCAGGAATTGACCGAAGCGGTCTTTAAGCGCATCGACGCGGTGGAAGACAAGGTGCAGGCCTTCGTCCACCTCACCCGCGAATCGGCGATGCAAGAGGCCAAAGAAGCCGACAAAAAAATCGCCGCCGGGGAAGACGCGCCGCTCCTTGGAATTCCTCTGGCGTTAAAAGACCTGATCTGCACGGAAGGCGCGCGCACCACCTGTGCGTCCAAAATTCTCGATCAATTCGTGTCGCCTTACGACGCAACTGTGGTGAAGCAATTGAAAGCGGCAGGGGCGGTGATCGTCGGCAAAACCAATATGGATGAGTTTGCCATGGGGTCTTCCAACGAAAACTCCTGGCACCATCCCACACTGAATCCCTGGGCGCTCAACCGGGTGCCGGGCGGTTCCAGCGGCGGCTCTGCCGCGGCAGTGGCGGCTGAGGAATGCATCGCCTCGTTGGGGAGCGATACCGGAGGCTCGATCCGCCAGCCCGCCAGTTTTTGCGGTATCACGGGAATGAAACCCACTTACGGCCGCGTCTCCCGCTTTGGCCTCGTGGCGTTTGCTTCATCCTTGGATCAGATCGGCCCAATGACCAAAACCGTGGAAGACGCCGCTTTGCTGATGAACGTGATCGGCGGCAAAGACCCGCTCGATTCCACCTCCGCCGATGTCGCCCTGCCCGATTTCATGCTTGCGCTTAAAAACCAGGTTAAGGGACTCAAGATGGGGATTGCAAAAGAATATTTCACTTCCGGCATTGCGCCTGAAGTGGCGAAATCGGTTGAGGCGGCCATAAAAACGCTGGAATCGCTGGGCATGGAAAAGGTGGAGGTGTCGCTGCCGCACACCGAGTACGCCGTCGCCACGTATTACATTCTGGCCTGCGCCGAGGCCAGCACCAATCTGTCCCGCTACGACGGCGTGCGTTATGGCTATCGGTCAGAAAGTTCGGATAACCTCAAGGACATGTATTTGAACACGCGCAGCGAAGGGTTCGGCGAGGAAGTCAAGCGGCGGATCATATTGGGCACCTTTGTGCTCAGTTCCGGCTATTACGACGCCTATTACCTGAAGGGCCAAAAAGTGCGCACCCTCATCAAACAGGATTTCGAGGCCGCGTACAAACAGTGCGACCTGATCGTCGCGCCCACGTCACCCCTGCCGGCATTCCAACTGGGAGAAAAAATGGACGATCCCTTGCAGATGTATCTGGCGGACATCTACACCATCTCGGCCAATCTTGCGGGCATTCCGGCGATGTCCATCCCCTGTGGCTTTACCGGGGACAACCTGCCCATCGGTCTGCAACTCATGGGCCGCCACTTCGACGAAGAGACCCTCCTCACCGTCGGTCATCACTTCCAGCAAGCTACGGATTTCCACAAAAATTTTGCTTCGCTGTAAAGCAGACAACCAAAATCTCTCACGCAAAGCCGCGAAGGCGCAAAGATATAATTTTAAAAAATTTCTCTGTGACTTCCGTGGTTGCATTCCATAAATGTTGCGGCTAGTTTTTCTCTTTTTATCCTGTTGATCCTGTCTGATTCCCCTCACCCAACCGTCACTCTGTGAGTGCTCCCCAAGGGAGAGCGGTTATCGAATTCACCCTATGCATTCTTTGCGCCTTCGCGGCTTTGCGTGAGCCTGTTTTTTTCCTGTTAATCCTGTCACCCACCTCCCCCGGCCCCTTCTTGGCAAGAAGGGGAGACTTCACAACTGCCCTGAATTTATCCGATCCGCCAGTTCCCGGACGAAGAGTTCCAGATACTGCGGCGAGGCGGCGGATAGATGCGGCTGGATGAGCACATTGTCCATTTGCCACAATGCGGATTCGGCGGCCAAAGGTTCTTTTTCGAACACGTCGAGGTAGGCGCCGGCGATTTCCCCGGCTTCCAATGCGGCGACTAAATCCACCTCTTGACACACATTGCCGCGCCCGACGTTGTATAGATAACAAGAGGGCTTTAGCATTTTGAAATGCTCGCGTTTGAGTATTCCTTGAGTTTCCCCGCCGCCAGGCAGTACTAGCACAAGATGATCGGTTTCCTTTAAAACTTCCGGTAAGTTCTCCATCGTCACCAGGCGATCCTCAGCGGTAAAATAATCCGGCGACGGGATGGGAGTGCGTTTGACTCCGGTGATGTGACAACCAAAGGGTTTGAGCGTTCGGCCAATGGTCTGCCCAATGCGGCCAAATCCCAGAATGGTGACTTTGGCCTGATAAAGCGACTGCAATCGGTCGGACACTTTTTTGACCGCCCATTTCGACTGTGCCTGCATTTTCGCCGAAAACCGAAACGCTTTTAGAAAATAAAAAATGGCTCCGGTGACGGATTCGGCGATCATCCTACCGTGGAAACCGCCGAAGGAAATTTTCAAATGGTCATGCGGTTCGGCGTCTATCCAATCCCGACCTGCGGCGGGAGTGGCGATGAGATGTAACTTTGGCGCTTTTTTAAGCCATTCCTTTTTGAAATACCAGACCACCACCGCTTCCGCCTCCGGCAGGCGATCGAGAAACTCTTTTGAATTGTAACAAACGGATACTACTAACCCTGGAATCTGGCTTTGCAGAATTTCCCGGTGCATGGGTTTAAAGTTCCAGGTGTCCACATGCGGATGGGTGAGATAGACCAGCAATTTTTTTATCATTTTTCTAGCATCTGCTTATGAAATGAAAAAAGACAGTAAAAAATCGCCGTGATTGATACGGGTTCTGAAGTGAGGCGCATCCCTTACATAGGAGGCGGGTCGAGGATAGGTTTGCGCAGGTTCATCTCGCGCGAAGTTTGCAGTTCGACTTCTGAAAGCAGGATGCTGGGGGCGATGGTGGACACCGGCAGAAAACCGGACTCGGCGCCGCAGAAGCCATTGATGATCGTCATATCATCCCCCGCGGCGAGGATGTGGCGGATCATTGAAAGCGGCGTTCCTAAAAATTCCACACCGCGCACCAGTTCTTCGTGCCCATCTTCGGGATAGACTTTAAACAGGTACAACGGCTTGCCTTTAAAAACCTGAAAGTCCCCCTTATCCGTCAGGGTTTCGCCGCTGACCATCTTTTTGATCATCAGACCGAACGGTTTTTTCTGTTTGCGGACTTCCTCGATCAACCGCTGTTTCAATTGTTCTCCGCTCAGCCGGTTTTCTGATTTGACGATGACATTCCCCATCCGGGAAACGGGAAACCGGACGCCGTCGCTGCGGCCATGACCGTTCGATTGATTGAATCCTGCCACTGGCGCACGCGATAGCAGAAAGTTTTTCAGCACACCCTTGTCGATCAAA
>JAJDBE010000008.1 GCA_029261515.1 Nitrospinaceae bacterium
ATTTTTTTTGGTCCTTGCAATCGAGGCAAGTCCCATTTTAGTATTCGCAAGATTCGCAATCGCTGTTGGCTTGAATAGATGGTCTTATATTTAACATTGTTGCCGCGAAAAGTCCAAAAAATGAATGCCTTAAAGGAGAAATGGCGCCCATGAAGTTGACAGATCCTTCGGTGAATTCCTATGCAGGGCAGCGGCGCAAGATGGTCGAGGATCAACTCGTCAACCGGGAAATAAAAGACCTTAGAATCTTGGAAGCGATGAATAGGATTCCCCGGCATCTGTTTGTGCACGAATCTTTGCAGCACAAAGCCTACGGGGATTTTCCGCTGCCCATCGGCGACAGCCAGACGATCTCCCAGCCCTACGTGGTTGCGGCGATGACGGAGGCTTTGAATCTGAAAGAGAGCGACCGGGTTTTGGAAATCGGCACCGGTTCCGGTTATCAGACAGCGCTGCTTGCGGAACTGGCGGGGCAGGTGTTCACCATTGAGCGCATCCGCTCCATCGGATTGAAAGCGCAGAAACTGTTGGAGCGGCTGCATTATATGAATATTGTGTTCAAGGTGTTCGACGGAACTTATGGCTGGCCGGACCAGGCTCCGTTCGATGCTATTTTGATCACCGCCTCGGCGCCTGAAATCCCTAAGATGCTGGTGGATCAACTGGGGGACAACGGGCGGCTGGTCGTGCCGCTGGGGGGATTGGAAAAACAGACGCTGACGCTTGTGACCAAAGAAGAAGGGAGTGTCGCCTCGAGAGAATTGGGTTACTGCAAATTTGTCCCGCTTGTGGGAAGATATGGCTGGCCGGAGGAAAAGGAGCCTCCTGCAAATACAAAAAGAATTTAATAATTAGGGTTATTAACAGGAATCCGGCATCCCATTTCAGCGCGGCCTGGGTCGAGATGGGTCGTTATTTTTAAGGAGAGAGTTTCGTGTTTTCAAGAATCAGGAAAGAAGGTGACTTTCAACTGAGCACCGGCGTGAAATCCAGTTACACCTACGAGTATGCTTTATTGTCCGACACCATGAACCAGGCGTATTGCGAAATGCTGAACCATAAACTGGATTCCTGGCAGAAAAAACACGGTAAATTCAATGTGGTGATCGGGTCGGAAACCGAGGGCATCCGCATCGGCTATCAATTGGCAAAACTGATGAACCTGCCGTTTTATATCATGCCAAAAAAGCGCATCGATTTTGCGCAATTGGAAATTCCCGCTTATCCTGAAGACACGCATTGGCTGATCGTCGATGACATTGTGACGACCGGATCGACGTTCATCCGCGCGGTGGATTATCTGGAGATCGAGGAAAAGCCGGAAACCATCACCTTCGCCTGCATGATCCGCCGCAATCCGGAGAACATGGATTACTCCGCCGTCAGCGGCGATCCCGACAGGGAACAATTCCATGTGCGCAAGGAGCGGTTCGATTTTATCGACCAGCGGCTGGTGTCGCTTTACAGCGAACCGATGTAGTCAGTCTTTCTTGAGAAGATAGTAAACCTCTCCCCACTCCTTGAAGTTTCCCGCCATCACTCCGGCCTGGTAGCCGGTTCCGAAATAAAAATCGGCGCGTCCGGGGCCTTTAATGTCGCTGCCGGTGTCCTGGTCGACCACAAAGCGGGCGACGCGTTTCCATCCTGCGATTTCATTATTTCCGTTCAGCACCGGCTTGCGAACGAAGATGAGCGCGAGACCCCCTGGGGCGTAGATGGATTTGTCCGTGGCGATCGACCGGCCACCGATCAATTCACCGCCGCCCGCGCCTTTGGGACCTTCGTCGGTGAAGGCGAAGAAAATATAGCGTTTGTTTTGATAGAAGTATTTGGGGATTTCCTCCGGGTGTTCGCGCAGGTACTTTTTAATGCCCTGCATCGACCGTTGGCCGGGACCGAGAACACCGTCTTTCATCATTAATTTGCCGATGCCCGCGTAATCGTAGCTATTGGCGCCGGCGAAGCGCAGTCCCTGGGTTTTGCCCGTTGGCAACAGAAGCATCCCCGATCCCTGAATGTGGAGAAAGAATCGTTCCAGATCGTCTTTCAGCCAGGCGATCTCAAGGTTCTGGTTTTGCAGAATCCCGTAATGATCGATTTGTTTGCGGGTGAAGGTTCGCCAGGGCTGAGCCGAAAGTTCTTCATCCATGTCATCGCCTTGAGAAATAAAACTAAGCTCTGTCGGATCATCGGGCAGCCGGTACAGGGGATAGATGTATTCCTCCGTCCGCACCAGGCTGGCTTCGATCACCGGAGTGTAGTATCCGGTGAACAGCATTTTTTTTCTCTTGCCGTTTCCCGCTTTGTAGAAAGCGAATTCCTCCCTCACTCTTTGATAGAACGTTTGGGCGTCCGGCGTTTGCCTCAATAAATTGAGAAACGCTTCCAGGGTTTCTTTCAACTCTCCCTTGGTCGGGAACAACCGGCCCAGCCGCACCTGCTGGGAGAGATTGGCATGTTGCATGACGGCCAGCTGATTCTCGATCACCTGTTTGAGGCTTTCCCGGTCGAAATCATCCGAAATAATCATGGGGAAATCCGCGGCGGCGGACTCCGGACTCACCCTTCTGCTGGCGGCCATTTGGTTGGGTAAAGGGCTCGGGGAAATTTTGTCTGCGGGAGCCGGTGAGTTGAGGCGGGGTACTGGAATGGAGGAAGTTACAATGGAATTTCCATTGCGGGAATAAGCGGTGCAGGCACTGAGGAAGAAAAGACAGCATAAAATCAGATAAATTCCGGGCTGAAACCATGCGGGGTTTGTCGCCGGGTGTCTTTTTAGAATGGGGAAGATAATAAAGGAGAGCATGGTGCCGTCCTGTTGTTTTAGTGCTTATAGTAGTTGCATCGCTTCGTTGGCGAGGGCGTCGGCGCGTTCATTTTCCGGATGACCGGTATGGCCGCGGACCCATTTCCAGTCGACTTTGTGCATCTGGTTCAACCGGTGCAGTTCCTGCCAAAGTTCTTTGTTTTTGACCGGCTGGCGTGAAGCGGTTTGCCAGCCCTTGCGAATCCAAGAATGGATCCACTCGGTGATGCCTTTCATCACATACTGGGAATCCGTGGTCAATTCGACCTTCGCGGGTTCCTTTAAATGTTTGAGCGCCACGATGGCGGCGGTCATCTCCATAATATTGTTGGTGGTCGATTTCTCGGCGCCCTTGAGCTCCCGGGTTTCACCGTTCATTCTGATAATGCACCCATACCCGCCGGGGCCGGGATTCCCCTTGCAACACCCGTCTGTAAAAATTTCTACTTTCTGCATGACTTAGGATTATAATTCGGAAACTTGGCGGCCTTTGGTTCGTTGGGGAAAGCTTCACCCAAAACGGCCGGCGCTCAGTTCAATTTATAAAAAATGGTTTTGGGATTTTCTTTGGGATTGTCAATCGCCAGGCTGGATATTATTGGGAGCCCTGCTCTCAATTCGTCCTATCGAAACAGGAATATAGCATAGATCGGCGGTGGATGCTCGGGGAAAATGTTCGAGCCAAAATAAGGGAAGTGTTGCCCGTCGACAGCAAGCCGCCCCTCCGGCGGGGAATGGATGGGAATTGGTTTGAATCTTTTCTCCGTCCAGACAGTCCAATAGGGACCTGGGAAATGATAATAGAACATAGAGTTTGAGTAGGGGACCTAATTTTAGTCAGTTTATCTGGGATGAAGGCCATGGTGAAAGAAAAGGAAACCGAACAGGATTCTTCCGTTAACCTTCATTGCATCGATGCAATCGAGATCAGTCTGTTTATCGAAAAGCAGGGGTTGGGGTTTTATGAGATGGCGGCAAAAAATGCCGGGAACCCCGCGGTAAAAAAAATATTTACCCAACTGGCAGAAGAAGAGAAGGAGCATATTCAGAGCCTGCAAACCAAAGCCAGGTTCCTACAACCGGTAGTGCTGAAAAAATCGAACTCAAGAAAAAGCACCGATCATTTTATTGCCAACCGGCTGAAGGGCAAGGTATTTCCCGATAGGAAAACCTGGAATGCGGAAAACTGCGCTGGAATTTCCAGCGACCTGGAGGCTCTGGAGGTGGGGATTCAATCGGAAAAACGCTCAATTGCGGTTTTGAGTGAATAATTGGCAGAGGAGAAAAAAATCGATGTCAGGGCCATAATTTATCTCCTTTTAGTGGAAGAGAAACGGCATCTGGCGGCGCTGGAGGAATTGAAGAGCGCTCTTAGCCATGGAAAAACCTGATTTTTTGTCGGGTAGAAACGGGTTTTGAGGTCCTGATGACCGATTTTCTTACCATTTGATGCAGGGCAATATGCAGGAATGATGTTCATCACTCCGATTTTCAGTCGTTTTTCGCCGGTTCATTTTTAAAAATAGATGCAAAATTGCCCGTTTCCGGGGACCGAAACAGCCTCAAAACCCGTGTCCTCAAGGCTTTGGAAATTTGGGCGTATAAGGGGGACCCGGCCGGAGCAAAGGAGAACGCTGAATTTTGAGCCGGGGGACCCGAAAAAAACCCTTCCCGGAAAAGGGGTTAATGGTTTTTTTGTGGCCTGGTAAACAGTATAATAAACCCACGGAAATAGAGCGGATTCCGGCCTAACCTGTTTTAAGTGAAAAGGTTTGACAACCCCGTGGATAGCCGTTATAGTTACTCACTTTCAATTTTTATCAATACGAAAAGGATAAGTTCGAATGAGCCAATATCAGGTAAAACCTGGGCCGGAGGCATTTCTTCCTCCTTCTGCGGCCTCTATGGGAATTGTTCTCCCCGATCCGGGTGAATGTCATATAGAAGGAAGAATCGCTCCTGAAGAAGAAGGCTATGAGTATGCCGCCCGCAAGCTTCTGGGAGCCAAGGTTCCGACCCTCTTTCCAGGGCCGCTGGTGCTTTGGAAATGGAACGAAAAGGCCGCAAAAAAAGCAGCGGCGATCCGGGCGTTGTCTGAGGCCATTCCGGCACGGCTCATTCCGATGGCCGATTACCGTCCCAAGTATCCCAAGATCGATCCGGAAGCGGAGATCAACCCCAATCATCCCAACCTGACGATCTGGCATAATAAGATAGATGTTTGTATTTTCATAGGCGTTCATTGCCATCAGGCCAACCTGGCGTTGAAAATCATCCGCGGCGGCACCGATTGTTTTACCATGGCCATGTGCGCCCAGGCGGGCCATGAGGATGCCTGCCTGTCTTTCCGGGACATAGGGGTCGAGAGTATTATGAAACTGATGGATGCAGTCAATAAATTAAAGAAGGAAGGGGTGAAAAGTCAGGCGGTCCCCTTTAAGCAAATTTCGATGAACCGCAAAGGGCGGGTCGACTAATATACAGGATCAGGATATCCGGTCGCCTGTCAGGGCCGGAAATAATAACGGAGCGTAGTGCATGCTCAGTTTTAATGTCATTTCCGAGGGAGTGATTTTATGAATAAACAGGTAGATTCTCCAAAAGATAAGATTATCAGGTCCCAGCACGTCAAGTTGGGCACCAAAAATAAGAAGGATCAGACCTTTACTGACGTCAACACCATGTTTTACGACACTGAAATGACGCCGAATTTTCTGACCGGTAGTGAAGTGATCCGGGCGGCGATCAAAATTGCCAGTGTGGGCACGTCTGTGGCTTACCCCATCACTCCCCAGAGTGAAGCGGCGGCTCTGATTGGCGAGCTGTATTCGGAAGGTTATCTGGATGAATACTTCCGCGGGGAAAGTGAATTCGCGGTTATGGGACAGTGCGCTGGCGCTTCTTTTGCCGGCCACCGGGTGTTCACCACCACGGCTGGCCCCGGAACGCTTCGGGCGATGGAGAATTTCCCCATGTGGGCGGGTTCGCGTCTGCCGATTCAGGTGTGCGTGACCATGCGCGGAATCAACTCTCCCTTAAGCATTCAGCCCGATACGCTGGAAGCGCATTTCCTTCTGGAGTCCGGTATGTTGATGTGGCATGCGGAAACAGCTCAGGATCTGTTTGACTTTATCCTGAAGGGATTCATTGTTGCCGAGCAGCCCGATGTGCATTTGCCGATCGCGACCATGTGTGATGGTTTCTTCGTAACGCATACGAAGGACACCGTTTTGCTGCCTCCCGATGATATTTGTCTGACCCCTTACGATCCCTATAAATCCCCGGTTCCGTGTATGGATATGGAATGTCCTCCGGTGCGCATGATGCGGGATCCGTTTATTATGAAATCCAATTATATCAGTTATATGACGCATGCTTCCTGGCAGCAGGAAATCCGTGCCGCCATGGAACGTTCCCGCAAGCACACCATTCCGCTGCTGGACGGTTTGATTGACACGCATGACCTGGATCGGGAAATCCTGATCGTGTCTTCAGGAACCGCCGTGTCCCAGGGCCGGGAAGCAATCCGGTTGCTCGAGGAAGAGGGCATTAAGGTTGGACTGGTTAAAATCAAAACCATTCGGCCGTTCCCGCATGAAGAAGTCAAGGAAGCGACCAAGAATGCCAAGCATATTTTTGTTCCCGAGTTCAACATGGCCGGCTGGCTGGCCCGCGAGATCAAGGCTATTGTCCCGGATAACCACCGGGTGGTCGCCGGACCTCACGTTGCAGGCGGCATGACCATGCCTTCGGAAGTGATCGTTGAGGAAATCAAAAAATACCTCGGCATGAAAGTGAGTTCGATTTCCAACCGTGGAAGCTAGTCTCGTATTGTTGAACATCGAGATTTAATTTTTAAAATATTCCCAAGGGGAATTAAAAATAGAAGGGGAAACAAATGAGTAAAGAGAAAATCACTCTCTGTGAAGACCTCGCGGACATCATGCCGCCGGAGTACCATGAACTGGTAGCGACTGCGACTTATGGCAAAGAAGACCGGGGCTGGAAAGACATCGGTAACTCGAAGGAATTGATTGAGCAGCATTCTTTGTGCGCCGGTTGTCCGGAATCGATCGCGTTTCGCTATATTCTGGCGAGCTTGCCGAATCCAGAGGATACCGTTTTTGTAGGCTCTACCGGTTGCACCAGCTTGGTGTTCCCTCACGTTGCGGTGCAAAATATTCACTCTCTCTTCGGTAACCAGAATGCGATCGCATCCGGTTTGAAGCGAACACTCAAATGCCGGTTCCCGGATGTGGAAAAAGACGTTGTGGTTCTGGCTGGAGACGGCGCGACGGTTGATATCGGACTGGACATGACCATGCAGTCCTGGTTCCGCCAGGAAAAATTCACCACCATTTGTTTTGATAACGAGCTGTATGCAAATACGGGTGGCCAGGAAAGTGGCCTGATGCAGAAAGGCTTTGTTGCCAAAATGGCGCCTGCAGGCAAAACGTTTGATAAAGTTCGTTTGCCGGAAATTGCCCGTGAAGCGGGTTGTCATTACGTTGCTCTGCTCACCGTCAGTAAGCCCAACCGGGTAGAAAGAGCGATCCGCAATGCGGTTTATATCGCCCGCGAATTGGGACCGACGTATGTTCAGTTGTACACGCCTTGTATCCTTGAAATCGGCAAACAGAGCATGGAAGGTCTGGATGAAATGAAAGATGCCGAGTCGATTGGCGGTCGCTTCGTCATGAAAGAGTATATGACGGATGAGGCTAAAAAAATGATCGAGGATAGGGAAGCTGAAGAGAAAGCTAAAAGGAAAGCGGCAAAAGGCAAAAAACCGGTTTCCGCTTAATCGATACTTGAGGAGAGTGAAACTATGTTCAAAAGGATCAATATTCGTATATCCGGGTTGGGTGGTCAGGGCGCGGTTACTGCCGCGCATCTTTTGGCAATGGCCGCAAACCGCGATGGAAAGTATTCCATTTCGAATCCGTTTTTCGGGGCGGAAAAACGCATGGCTCCGGCTGAAAGTTATGTGCGGATCGGTGTGGAGCGCATTTATGACCGTGGTGAGTTGGTGTACCCGGATGTGATCATGGTATTTCATCCTCAGGTCATCACCATGCAGAAAAGTTACACGGCGCCTTTTTATTCAGGAGTCAAGGAAGACGGTCTGGTCATCATCAACACCAGTGCCGATCTTTTGACCAAAGAAGATCACAAGCGACTGGAAGACCTTAACGTCTCCGTATTCAACCACGATGCCACCAAGCTGGCACTTGAAATTGGTGGAACAGAACTCTCCACCAATATGGCGATGCTGGGAGCGTGCGCGGGTGTCACAAAAATTGTTTCTCTGGAAGCCTTGGATGGCGCCTTGCAGGAACGGTTTGGCAAACGCTATGTGGCTTCCGGTGGTACCGCAACCCTTGATCAGGCGATCACCAAGAAATACGCTAAAAAGGCGATGCTGCTCAAGGCGAACATGGATACCATTACGAAGTCTTATGAGCTGGCAGATACTTGGTCGGAGGAAGCCAAACCCGCTTTGGCGAATGTTGCCGCCGATGTCGCGAGGTCTTTTTAAGTTCACGGTTAACTATAAGTTTGATGGGTGTGGTCAAGGTGCCTGGTTCGGTTGCCTCTTTTAAACATTCAATAAATCGGGAGAAGTTTAAGTGTATAACGTAGCATTTGTTGAAGATTCGAAGTGTATCGCCGAAAAAGGTTGCCGACTGTGCATCATGTACTGCCCTGAAGCAGACTGTATCATGATGGAGAACAACAAGGCGTATGTCTATGTCGATCGCTGCAAGGGGTGTGATTTGTGTAAAGTAGTGTGCAGCACACATAACGCGATCAGCATGCATCCGGTAGACCCGACAACCGGTAAAATCCTGCTGGATAAGAAAGAAGGACAAGCCGCAGGGTTAGGACAGGCCTACGCAGGTTAGCGGCAAAGAAACTCGCATTTTCGATAACCCATGGCCGGGAGGCCATGGGTTATTTTTTTTGGTGAATATTTTATGTTCTCAAATAACCTTTCTAATGCTTTGTTTTATATAGAGGTTTTTTGCTGCAAAAATTTTGCACTTAAACCGGTACTTTTTCATCTAAAGTTATAACTTTAGATTTTAAAAAAATCCTTGGAGTGAGTCACTCATGGCCGATACATTCTCAAAAGAAACTGAATGCCTTCTCTGTAAGGAATCTTATTCCCCGGTCATCGAGCCGGAAGAAGGGCAATCCGCTTATAAACTTTATTGTTCTTCCTGTACGAACTGGCACCCCATCAGCCGGGCGGATGTCGTCCGGGCGACGCTCAAGGGAGTGTTGGAGTTAAAGGGCGAAGCCCTTGCCCTGGCGTTACAAAGCGTTCTTGCCCCCTGTCCCTGTGGAGAGCCCTTCAACCACGATGCCGGGCAACGGTGCCCTACCTGCATTGATAAAATTGAACGGGAAAACCGAAGAGCCGGCAAAAAAACCGCCGACGATTTTTATTGTCCATGGAACATTGAAGAATTAAAGAAGCTGGAACCTAAAATTATTGACTACATTGCCAATGCCATAGCAGGCAAAGAAGAAACGCTGACAGGCCTGATCGAGAAATATGAAAACGGCGAGATCGACGCGGAAACCTATCTCGAGGGAATAGAAGACCTGCAATTCCGTGAGTCCCGGCAAATCTCCGTGATTCAAACCTGGGCCATCATTCTGGGGCATGAACTGGCGTTTAGAATGGCGGAAGAACATGGCCTGGTGGAAAAATACGGCACCCGCATTCTGGTGAGTATCGCCAGCGGCCTGGAAAAAAGCACCGGGCGTCCTGTACTGGCCACGTTGTCGAAGGAAAAAGCCAATTGGGATGGAGACGTGCAAAAGGAGCTGAAGACTTTTCTCGCTAAAATCGGCGGTGGATTTTAGTCTTTTGCGAGGAAATTAATTTATCCCTATAGGGAAAAATGATGAATCCTTTTGAATGAAATGATAGTCTAATATCCAGTATTCACAGTAATCCTTCTCGTTAGCAAGCGCCCTCCTCAGTCGGAGGGCGTTTTTTTTGTCTTTTTATTTCCTGTCCTTAATCTGAAAACGAATCTCAGCGCTGTTGGCGCGGATCTCCGGGATGTACATGGCGTGGCCCAACACCGGCAAGGCGTGAAATTTTCCGGGAATTTCCGCTCTCAACGTGGTGCGGATTTCCCAGATGCCCTGTGGCAACTTGTCTACGAAAAGCGCTGTTTTACGGTCTCTTAGTTCCTGATAGACCCAGCGGGTGCGGCCCGTAAAGTCAGTAGAGTCGTCTTGTGGCGGCGGAGCGATCATTGCTTTCATCGCGGAGTTTGCCTTTACAGAGGTTCGCTCCTTCATCTTGCGGCCCAAAGCCGCGGATTTTAATTCCCTGGCGAATAGAGACTGACCACTTTGGATTTGCACCGCTTCGACTCCCGCCGGTTTTAAATCCTCGATCAGCAGGTACTCGTAATTGTTTTTTGTTTCAATGGTGAGAATGCTTTCGATGCGGTCGCCGCTGTTCACCGTGTCCCCGTCATTCAAAGGCACTTTATCGTAAACGAATCCCTTGAGCAGTGTGGGCCGTCCCACCAGTTTGACGTATTGACGGCGCAGGAAAATCTCGTTGCCGGCAGGGGAGATGGGTTCCTCGAGGCTGAAAAATTCCGCCTGCACGGAAAAATACAACGGTCCCTTCCCTTGCTTGCGAACGATTTGGAATGAATTTTTTCCATCCCGAATGAATTTCCTGTCGATCAGATAAAGAGTTGTAGCCGTCAGCACATCATCGACTTTTGTCCGGGCAATGGATTGGCCATTGATCAGGAGCTCGTATTCGACCTTGGCTCCCAGTTCGCCGGATTGTTTTAGATATTCATTGAGTGCCAGAACCGTGATGGCCGTATCGCGGGTGTTGCTCCAGTGGGCGCCGCGCCGGTTCTTAATGAGCCAGTTGGTGACGGGTCCCACCAGTTTGTTTTTAGGATCAATCGTGAGAAGCGCCCGCAATGCGAAGGCCGTGGCCTCCACGCCGCCATCGGACCAGCGCCAGTAGATGCCGTCTTCGCCCCAATGCGCCGTTGCTTGCGCCCACTCGCTGGCGGTTTGTTGTCCCCGCTGCACGATCGAAGTGTCCGGAGAGCGGTCGATTTTGACACCGTTTTCAAGATTCTCTATCAATACTTTCGCCTTGTCGGCATCGCCGTAATGGTGCGCCGCCAACGCCAACAGCGAGCGTGTGTAGGCATTGAGGCGGGAACGGTTGTCCCACAGGTTCTTCAATGCTTTCGATTGATAAGCGCTGATTTTTCGCAGTTTAGCAGAAGCATGGTGAACCGAAAGTGCGTGCAGCATCCACGCCTGCTGATCGAGATGGGTTTCTTCCTCGACCAACTCTTTGTCGAGGAAGCGGAAGGCGCGGTCGAGAACATTCGCGTCGATGGCAACGTCGGCGCTTTTTGCCAGCGTCAATCCCCAGAGCACATAGGCCGACATGAAGTGATCGCTTTCACCCTTCTTCCACCAACCCCAGCCGCCGTCGCTGTGCTGAAAATCGTACAAGCGATCGAGTCCCTGCCGTACCATATTGTCCAGATCAGCGATATTTTTTTTACCTTTGGGATGCGTTTTGCCAGTCACGGCAGGGTCGATGCCGCCAAAAATTCGCCCGGCGATGGATTCGGGTTTCAGTCCCAGATCGCTCAAGGTTTTTGCGGTGATGACCGCAGGCAGGTAACGGCTCCTGGTCTGCTCGGTGCATCCGTAGGGGTAATCAATCAGGTAGGGCATGGAGTCGAGCATGGTGACGGCCAGGCTGGGCGTCACCTGGACTCTCATGTGAGTCGATGCCTTTTTCCGCTCGGCTGGAATGTTGAGAGATACGGTCGCCGCATCTCCCGTCATCTTGCCGGATTGAGCCAGAAATTTTTCGATGCCGTGTTCGTGCACCGGAAAGGTTTTCTCCATCGCATCGGCGTGGTGTTTACTTTTCGCGGTGACCTGAATTCTGGCTTCACCCGGATGTTCGACCTTGACCTGCCAGTCCACCCGCTGTTCTCCTCCAGCAGGAATTTCGATGGTGTTGCCTTTGCCTTTCACGAGACTGCCATTGATAACCGTTTTAAGCAGTGTCAATCCATCCGCTTGAATCGCAGGTGTCACGCGCATCGTGTCATCGGTATTGTTGTTGACGATGGCGGACAGAGTCAACGAATCGCCCACGACGAAAAACCGGGGTGCCTGCAGGCGCACGATCAAAGGTTTGCGGGTACGCACGCTGGCGGCGTCTAAGCCGAACTGAGTGGTGCGTGAGACCGCACGGGCCGTGGTTTTCCATACGGTGAGGGAATCGGGAAATTTTACTTTAACCTTGGCCTGGCCGTTTTCCCCGGTTGTAAGATCGGGTTGCCAAAAGGCGGTGGCGCGGAAATCGGAGCGTACCTGAACTACAGGCTCTTTCCCGATTTCGCCGATGGCATCGGCTTCCATGGAAGCGGCGGGTTCAGAGGCTACCTGGGCCATTTCATCGTTAGCAAAAGAACCGGCCCGGCCTTTGGCCTGAGCGGATTTCGAGAGTCTTCCAAAATTTTCTCTTCTGAGTCCAGACGTGCCTTCTTCTTTAAAATCATAAGACCGGGAATTATCGGCTCTCTGGCCTCTCAATTCCAGTTCGTCCCGCAGTTGACCTTCATTGTTTTCAACGAGTTTTTTGTAGGCCTTGAACTGAAACGTGCTTTTGGTTTGGGTGCGTTGATAACGCTTGCTGCCGAAAAAGAATTGTCTTGGGTCCTGGGCCAGGTCTTTTTGAATGTAGTAGACCGACGCATCGACCACACCCAGCGCCACCTCAGCCGACACAGGTTTGCCATCGCGGTCTTTTGTGGTGACAGTGAAGGTTCCTTCCTCCTGTGGTTGATAGGCTTCTTTGTCAGCTTTGACCTCGACGGTCAGGAAATTCTTGTCGGGCGGCACGATGACCTGTTTGGAATCCTGAAAGATCTGCCGATCGCTGACCAGGACGGCGTTTAAAAAAATGTTGGGCACGTGTTGTTCCTCGATATCAAGCTCGACGAGCTTGACGGTCCCCTGCATGTGAATCAGTTGATAACTGTAAAGATCGTCGCCTTCGACACTGAACAGAACGTAACGGTCGTTGGTCGGCGCCATCAGCATGACCGGGGCTTTTTGTCCGGTGCGGAACGTGTCTTTATCGACTATGATTTCAAGGCCGCCGTGGCGGGTGTTGAGATCGGACGTTGCGTTGGTGGCCACCCAGACCGTGGTTTCACTTTGGATGGGAGTCTCGTCCTTTTCCTGACTCGTCCACTGCAACCGGTAATAGCCTTCCCGTTCGGGGGTGAAGGCAAACTTCGCAGTTCCCTCGGCGTTGGTCTTTACCGAACGGGTCAGGATTTCATCGTGCTGGTAACCCTGAAATTTCAACCTCCAGCCGGGGATGCCGGGAGGCGAGGGTGGCGGGAAAATACTTGTTTTTTCACGCAATCGGGTCAGTTCTCCACCTTTGACTTCGCGGCCTTCGGGATCGATCCAGATTTCAAACCAATAGTCTCGTGTTACTTTTACCAATCCTTCGGTTTCGATCGGATGACTGTTCGCATCCAGCGACCGGATGTTGACCTTCAATTTGTCTTGAGGCCGGTAGATGTTGTGTTCCGGATTCAGGTAAACGTAATAGCTTTGCCGCGTCACCCGTACGCTTTGCGAGGCGACGATTTCCCGACGCGAGGCGTCGGTCACCCGCGCTTCGATCACGTATTCCATATCCTGATTGTTGCGGGGTGTGTCGAATTTTAATTTGGCTTTTCCCTCAGGATCGGTTTTCAGCACTTCGCGTTTGACCTGCTGGCCGCGTCCGCCCCAGTAATGCCGCGAAGGGGAAATATCCTCGTAATACCACGGGTACTTGGGAGCGGGCCGCCAGTGATGATAAAAAGGCCGCTGGTATACCAGCACCTCGACATTGGCGTTGGCGACCGCGCCGCCGAAATAATAATCCGCCTGGATGTTCACCTCCACCGTGTCGCCGAGCCGAAAGGTTTTGGGTTTGCCGTTTGCTTCCGGTGTCGAAATGCCGACCTTGAACTCAGGTAGCTTGTATTCCTCAAGCCGGAACAAGGAAGCGCTGCCGATGTGTTTCTTTTTGCCCTTGTCCCAGAAGGACACCTGGTAAGCCCCAAGTGGCAGGGATGCGGTCAGGTCGAGGTCATCCCAGGCGCTGCCGAACGTGTTTAATTTGAGAGAGCCTTCTTTCAGTTTCGAGCCTCTGGGATCGGTGATTTGAAACTCGATGGTGGTGTTGGCGGGGATCGAGTAAACCGATCCATCGTAATTGCGCGCGACCACTTTCCACTGCGCGGTTTCGTTGGGCCGGTAGGCCGGGCGGTCGGTGAAGACGTACAGCTTCCACTCGGAGTGGCGCAGGTGATATTTATGGCTGTAGCCGACGCTGAACGCCTGCCGGTCGCCTGCCGTGGCGGCGGCAAAAATATCTTCATTGTTGCTGGAATGTTTCAGCGGAAAAACCGCCAGACCTTGATCGTCCGTTTGGGCGCTGTGTTCTTCCCACACCCATTTTCTGCCTGAATAATAGCGTTCCCAGAGAGTCACCTGGCCCTTGGCGATGGGAGAACCGTCCAGCGCATCGCAGAAATAAATCAGCGCCTGGGTGCCGGAGGTTTTTAACACGAGGGCGCCGTCGGTGACGAGAATCAGGTCTCTTACGCGTTTGCCGCCGCCTGTGGCTTCGATGATGTAGGCGCCCTTGGGCAATGTTTTTTTCAGGTGGATGGTTTTCTGACCCGGCTTGAAATCACCCTTGTCTTCAGTCTCTTCGCTCCAGGAATGAACTTTATTTTTGAGCGGCAGGTTGATCTGCTGAATCCATTCGTTGGCGTTGTGGTTGCCGGTGAATGCCACATCTTGCGTCAGGTCCACCGGGTAAATGGAAAAACCGGCCGACCCTATATTGTGCCAGTTGAGATGCAATTGAATTTCGGATTCGGGCAGAAAAACATTGGCGACCTGGATTCCCAGCACCGGTTCCGTGATATTTTTGATTCTTTGTTTGGCCGTGTCGTAGTGGCGGGTTTCGCCCTTGCGGAATTCCTTGAGGATGCGCCGGTAAAATTTGAGCGCCTTGACGTAACTTTGTTGCCGGCGTTCTTGCCCGTTTTCCAGAATAATGACATCGCCGTAGTTCGACAGCCATTCCGCGTACTGGAACAGGGCGTCGTCGTACCAGTCGAATGATTTTCCCGCCTTGAGCACCGCATTGAAATTTTCCGCGACGCGTTGCTGGGAGTTAAAATCGCCCTGGTGGCGCAGCGTCATGGCGAGAAGATAATGCGCCCGCGCCTTGTCCTTTTTCGATTGGGAAATTTTCAGTGCGTTTTCGATGGTTTGCACCGGAACCACGTTGCCGTAATAACCGTAATAATAGTAAGGTTCTCGCCACGGCGGGCTGGCGATGGTCCAGATGATGTCGAGGTACCGGGTTCTCGCAAGTTCAATGTCCCTGGCTCCCGCCCACCAGTCGAGCGCCTTTTGGTAGTGGTTCCAGGCCGCGCCCCAGTTTTTAGAGTCCCGCCGTTGCCACCAGAAATCGCCCAGCGATTTCTGCACCTCGGTCCAGACGCGGTCTTTATTTTCTTCGCGTTGGATGTCGCGCACAAGAAATTCAAGTTGCTTACGCGCCTGCTCATAGGTAGAAGGGTCGGCGGTTTTGCTTCCCGCCTCGGCGCGCCACTTGGTGTCGGCGATGCGGAAATCGACCCAGCGGCGTTCTTTCGGCGGCAGTTGCAGCGCATTGGTTTCGGTGTAAAGTTTATGGGATTTGGAAAACGAACCCCGGTCGTAATATTTTTCCGCTTCTGCTTTTAACGCGTCGTATTTCCCCTGTTGGGCAAAAGCCAAGTGAGATGGAATCAAAAGGCAGAAGGAAATGAGTAACAGGATTTGGGTTTTCAGGGATTTCATAAAATGACTCCACTTCTGCCTGGGTTCAGCGGGTGAACTGATTGACGATAGATTCGACCGACGCAAGATAGGAACTTCCGAACAGGTTCAGATGATTGAGCATGTGATAGAGATTGTACAGGTCGCGGCGTTCCTCATAGCCGGGGTTCAGCGGAAACGCCTCGTGGTAAGCTCGATAAAAGGCCTCTGGCAGTCGTCCGAACAACTCGGTCATGGCGAGGTCGCTTTCTCTCAAGCCAAAGTAGACGGCAGGATCGAATATGCAGGGAGTTTGATCCTGTGTGGCAAAATAATTGCCCGACCAAAGATCGCCATGCAACAGGGCAGGCTTTTCTCCAGTGGTGTCCATGAGTTTTTCCAGACTATCACAAAGCAAATCCAATCGCTTGTCCAGCGAAGTGGGAAGTTTTCCGGTTTTGCGGGCCAGTTCCTGCTGAAAGCGGAGGCGATGATCGCGGAAGAAAACGATTGGGTCAGGCTCCGGCGTGTTGATCTGAACCGTGGAGCCGATGTAGTTGTCGTGGTCGAGTCCGTGGTGTTCCTGTGTCATCCGGTGCAGGTTGGCCAGCGTCTCGGCAAAGCGGCTGTGGAATCCGTTGCCCGGTGAAGATTCCTCTATGTATTCCAGCAAAAAAAAGTGCGGATTGGGCGCGTCTTCCCAGCCCAGCGGCTTTGGGATTCTGGGGCCGCCTTGGGCCTGCCGCAAGAGCTTCAGCCCCTTGGCTTCCGCCGGGAAAAAGTCTTTCGGCGGATGCGAATTGTATTTCAGGAACACCCGCTCGTCGTTCGACAGGGTCAACACCTGTGTCTGATTGATCGAGCCGCCGCCGACAGCGCGTGAGGATTTAAGTGTCACCCCCTCCTGGCCGTAGACCGACTCCAGAAGCTGATTGAGGGCCTCCTTCATGCGTTTAAATTGGCCTGGGTCTTGAGGAATTCCAGAATTTTCGGACAGGTGCGGTCGACCATCTGGTAGACGATTTCAAAGCCCTTGCCACCGCCGTAATACGGATCGGGAACATCCAGATCGCCGCCTGCTTCCGGGTCGAACGAGCGGAACAGGCGTAACTTTTCCGCTTCCTTGGGGTTTGGGCAGATTTCCTCCAATACGGCCAGGTTGCTGTAGTCCATGGCGAGAACAAGATCAAGCTCGAAGAAATCTTCGGGCTGGAATTGCTGTCCGCGTGAGTTGAGTTGCACGCCGTATTTATTGGCGGTTTTCTGCATGCGGTTGTCCGGCGGCGAGCCGACGTGCCAATTGCCGGTGCCGGCGGAGGAGATTTGAATCCTGTCCCCCAGCCCTTCATTGGTGACGAGTTGTTCGAGCACTCCCTGGGCGAGCGGTGAGCGGCAGATGTTTCCCAGGCAGACAAAACAGACGTGTATCATAGAGAAATCTCGTGATTGATTTAGGCTGCGTTTGCGTTTAAGATTGGCCCGTTGCCAATACTCTTTCATTCTATAAAAACTGTCCAGAGCGCAGCAACTTTATCTGGAGCCTCAAATTAAAAGGAAATCGTTTTGATCGAACGCTACACACTTCCTGCAATGGCCGCCATCTGGGAGCCGCAAAATAAATTCGATATCTGGCTGAAAGTCGAAATTCTGGCTTGTGAAGCCTTGGCAAACCAGGGCAAAATCCCCAAAGCCGCGGTCGCCGAAATCAAACAGAAGTCGAAATTCGACATCGCCCGTATCGACGAGATCGAAAGGGAAGTCAAGCACGACGTCATTGCCTTTCTCACCGCAGTCGCGGAAAATGTCGGGGAATCCGCCCGCTACATGCACATGGGGATGACCTCTTCCGATGTATTGGACACGGCGTTCGCCGTGCAGCTGAAACAGGCGGCGACGTTGATCTTGAAGGAACTGGCGGCATTTCAAGAAGCGGTGAAAAAACAAGCGCTTTTGCATAAAACCACGCCGATGATCGGGCGCTCGCACGGCATCCACGGCGAACCGATCACCTTTGGGTTCAAGCTGGCGATTTTTTATGAGGAGTTGGGGCGCAACATCGAACGGTTAAAAAAAGCCCGGCAGACGATCTCTTATGGACAAATTTCCGGCGCCATGGGCACCTTTGGCAGTATCGACCCGGATGTGGAAGAATACGTCTGCAAAAAACTGGGCTTAAAGCCCGCGCCGGTATCGAGCCAGATCATTCAGCGTGACCGGCACGCGGAGTATTTTTCCACCCTGGCGATTCTCGCCGGGACGCTGGACAAGATCGCCACCGAAATCCGGCATCTGCAACGCACGGAGGTGCTGGAAGCAGAGGAGTATTTTTCCGCCGGGCAAAAAGGGTCTTCCGCCATGCCGCACAAGCGCAACCCGGTGGTGTCGGAACAAATGTCGGGCCTGGCGCGGGTGGTGCGGGCCAACGCGATGGCGGCCTTGGAAAACATGGCGCTCTGGCACGAGCGCGACATCAGTCATTCCTCGGTCGAGCGGGTGATCGGACCGGACAGCACCATCCTCCTGCATTATATGCTGAAACGCATGACGCGGATGATGGATCAGCTGGTGGTGTATCCGGACAATATGATGAAAAACCTCAACCTGACGCGCGGGTTGATTTTTTCGCAGAGCGTTCTGCTGGCCCTGGTGGATAAAGGCGTGGCGCGGGAAGACGCCTACCGCATGGTGCAGCGCAACGCCATGCAGGTGTGGGAAAAGGGCAAGGACTTTCTGCCGCTGCTTAAAAAAGACAAGAACATTAAAAAATATTTGTCTGACAAGGAACTGGAAAAGGTGTTCGATCTCAAGGCGCAATTTAAAAACATGGACCGAATTTTCAAACGGGTGTTTAAATAGATGAGAAAAAGATGAACCGCAAAGACGCAGAGTGCGCAAAGAAAAGATTGAGAAGAGTTTAACTATTGCCTTCTTCCCCTAAGGGAGAAGGTTGGATGAGAGAGAAGGGTCACTTCTAAAATTATTCAAACGGAAATTTTCATGAAACGACTAGAACAGTTATACGAAGGCAAAGCCAAAATCATTTACGCCACCGAGAATCCCGATCTGGTGATTCAATATTTCAAGGACGACGCGACGGCGTTCGACGGGGTCAAGAAGGGTACCATCGTCGACAAGGGCGTCATCAATAACCAGGTGTCGACGAAAATATTCCAATACCTGGAAGAGAATGGCGTCAAGACGCATTTCGTCGAGCAGTTGAGCGACCGGGAAATGCTGGTCAAGAAACTGGACATCATCATGGTGGAAGTGGTGTTGCGAAACGTCGCGGCAGGCAGCATCTGCAAGCGGCTGGGGATCGAAGAAGGCAAACAATTGGAGCCGCCGACGCTGGAGTTTTTCTACAAGAGCGATGAACTGCACGACCCGATGATAAATGATTCCCACATCAAAACCTTCAACTGGGCGACGGAAAAGGAAGTCGAAATCCTAAGAGCGCAAGGGAAAAAGGTCAATGAGTTGATGGTCGCGTTTTTCAAACAGCGGGGCATCCGCCTGGTGGATTTCAAGCTGGAGTTCGGCAGGCATAAGGGAGAGGTGCTGCTGGGCGACGAGATCAGCCCCGACGGTTGCAGGCTTTGGGACATGGCCACCGGAGAGAAGATGGACAAGGACCGCTTCCGCTTTAGCTTAGGCAACGTCGAGGAGAAGTATCAGGAAGTCTATAATCTGGTGTGCGGCCAGGGGAAGTAAGAGAGGTGGAATTATAAATGCATTGCATTACCCTCACCCATCATATGTCATACCTCTTCGAGTTAGCAGAATTGCATGTAACAATTCTACGAAGGTACGAAAAATACTTAGAAACATCAGGTAAAAATTCTTTTTGATTCCAAAAACCCTGGCGAAATATCCGCATTTTTTCTTCCCACAACTGCAAAATAGTGAAGAGGTTGACCATCAATTGATAATCTATGTCTGTACCGTTCGATATGGTAGATATCAAGATATTTTGAGAAAATTAATTCTCTTACCAATATGGAAAACCCAGTTTCATCGCTTGAATCCAGGAATGTATCCTTTATGTTGAATGCGATCCATCCCTCATTGGTAATAATATTGAATGCATTTACGAATGCTTGCGTTGGAATATCGCCAAAACCAAGTGCCGCAACAGTTACCATACAATCGCATTGCCA
>JAJDBE010000009.1 GCA_029261515.1 Nitrospinaceae bacterium
GGAAATCCGCAATTCAGGCACAGCTTGGCGTCCGGATTCTGGTTCAGAAGCGTCTCTTTTTTCGGCTTGTCCATAAATTAGGAGGGGACTCCCCAAAAACCCAGAGGGCAGGTGTTCAGGCTCTATCCCGATGAAAAATCATCTGTTCTTGTATATTAAAATTTTATACTTTATAAAATGGAGTGTCAATCACCAAACCTTGCGAAGCGGCCCAATCACCCGTCCTTTAAAGGAACAATGGCCGATTTTATTTGATTTTTCGATGGTTTTTTGATGTCGTAATTGTTTTTCTTATTTTCAGGAGAAATCAGTATGAAATGGATGGTTCCAGGTATCGCGTTATTGCTTTCCATGTTGGCTTCAGGAGCCGTTGCAGAGGAAGAAAGTAAATCCCCGCCTGCTGTCGAAAAAATGGCGTACATCCCAGGAGGCATCTTTGAAATGGGAAGCCGCCGTTCCTTGCGCGAACTCAACCCTGTCGATCTTCTGAATACCGACCGTCACGCTCTGGGACCGGAAAACCCTGCACATGAAGTGCACCTGGATGGATTCTACATCGATATTTACGAAGTCACCAACGCAGACTACATGGAATACGTACAAACCACCGGGGTCAAACCACCGGCTTTCGCTAACGATCTCGATTTTAGCGGCGCCAAACAACCTGTGGTCGGCGTTAACTGGAAAGAAGCGAATCAATTTTGTGAATGGAAGGGAAAACGTCTTCCCACCGAAGCGGAATGGGAGAAAGCCTCGCGCGGAAAACGGCGTATCCATTACCCCTGGGGCAACGAACCGCCCGACAAGACAAAAGTAAACTTCAACGAAGAGGTCAATAAGACCACAGAGGTCGGGTCCTACGAAGCGGGCAAATCGGACTACGGGGTTTACGATCTTTCAGGCAATGTAGCCGAGTGGACGCATGACTGGCATTATCCCGAATACTACCTGTTCTCTCCCAAAGAGAATCCCCCTGGACCGGAAGACGGGCAGTACAAGGTCATCCGCGGCGGCAACTGGAAGAACAGCGCCCACGACGTCAACATGGTCTACCGCAACGCCACCGTCCCCAAACTCAGAAGCAAAACCCTGGGATTTCGCTGCGTGAAGAGTGAAAAGTAGGTGTTAAAAACAGAAAAGTTCATTATACTGATTCAATTTTGCTCACTACAGTACACCGATGTGCGGACCTATAGCATCCCACGCCCCAATTTGATACAGTCTCGACAAGGTAGCTTATGAATTTTAACAGTTACGACCCTGGAAATTTTTACGACGAGTTCTTCGATTCTTCCGGGAAACCCCACCCCTGGGCCGAACCTTTAATCCAAAGAATAAATACGTTACCTGCAAACGGTTTATTGAACCGGCAAAAAGCGGCGGAGTCCGCCCTTTTGCAACTGGGGATTACCTTTAATGTTTACAAGGAATCTGAAGGGGTGGAAAAGATTTTTCCTTTCGACATCATCCCCAGAATTATCGACGCCCAAACCTGGGCCACCATGGAAAAAGGGCTCACGCAACGTATTTACGCTCTCAACCAGTTTGTCGATGATATCTATCATGAGCAGAAGATCCTCAAGGATAAAATAATCCCCAGGGAAATCATCGAATCCTGCAAAAGCTTTCTCCCACAATGCGTGGGTCTCAATCCTCCCAGGGGAATCTGGTGTCATATCAGCGGCATCGATCTCATCAAGGATGATAAAGGTCAGTTGATGGTGCTGGAAGACAACCTTCGATGTCCCTCTGGCGTCTCTTATGTTTTGGGCAACCGGCAGATTTTGAAGCAAACATTTCCAAAAGTTTTTGAAGTGATGCCCATTCGGCCTATTGAGGATTACACCAGCCGTCTGCTGGATCTGCTGTACTATCTGTCACCGGAATCGGTTCCCGAACCCAGTTCGGTCATTTTGACTCCGGGTATCTACAACTCGGCTTATTTTGAGCATTCCTACCTTGCCCAGAGGATGGGCGAAGAACTGGTGGAAGGCAGGGACCTGGTGGTTCATGAGGGTTCCGTTTACATGCAAACCACCCGTGGTCTTTTGAAGGTGGACACGATCTACCGGCGAGTGGATGATGATTTTCTCGACCCCAAGGCGTTTCGCTCCGATTCCGCACTCGGTGTTCCCGGCTTGATGGAGGTTTATAAAGCCGGGCGGGTGGCCCTGGTCAATGCGCCGGGGGTGGGCATCGCCGATGACAAATTAATTTACACCTATGTTCCAGAAATCATAAAATATTACCTGGGTGAGGAAGCTTTGCTTCCCAACGTTCCCACTTACCGTTGCGTAGACGAAGAAGACCGCCGCTACGTACTCGATAATTTGAATAAACTGGTGGTCAAGGCCGTGGGCGAATCAGGGGGGTATGGCATGTTGATGGGGCACCAATCCTCCTTTCGTGAGCGAAGAGCCTTTGCCGAGAAAATCAAAGCCAATCCCAGGGATTATATCGCCCAGCCCATCGTTTCTCTTTCACGCGCGCCGATCCTTGCCAAGAACCGTTTTGAACCGCGACATGTGGATTTCCGCCCGTTTATTCTTTACGGTAAGGAAATTTTTGTCCTGCCGGGAGGATTGACCCGTGTGGCGCTTAAAAAAGGGTCTCTGGTCGTCAACTCTTCCCAGGGCGGTGGCAGTAAAGACACCTGGGTTTTGTATAATCAAAACAATTGATCCGAGTGCCCATGAAACCCCTTGCTCCCCAAACAACGGAAACATATTTCCAAGGAAAGGTGTGACAATATAAAATGCTTTGCCGCGTAGCCAATTCCCTATACTGGATGAGTTG
>JAJDBE010000010.1 GCA_029261515.1 Nitrospinaceae bacterium
GTTTCAGGTGAGTCCGGGGGCAAGTTATCGCAGTGCCGTGGCGGAAACCCTGCGTTTTGAGATGGAAATGCTGAAACACGATTTTAAACAAGGTTTTATCTCCCTGGACGAAGAAAAATTCCGCTCCCGTGAACTCAAAAAACGGCTGGCCGAATTCCATAAAGATTAAATCCCGCCTTTGCGGTAGAAAATCCCAAAAATTATTTCCAGCCCGGTTCCTTCCTACCCTAGGAAAATATTGACAAACCCTGTATTTTCCTTAAAATAATCTCCCGCATTCCTATTAATTAACTACAAATCCAATATTTATGGGTAACGGGCGATCCCGATTTGTTTCCTCATATTATAAGTGATTGAAGATGTAAATCCTCACGCCCTCAACAGTCTCGATATTATTATTAATTAATTTTTAGTGAGCAGGAGAAAAAAATGCAGTTAACCGGCATGCTCTGGGGCAGGAAGTTGTTGGACCTGGTTGAATACCCACATTCGGAAGTCCGCGGTCCGGAACTCAGTGTCGACGAGATCAAAGACATGATCAAACGGCACGGCGAAGTTTTCATTAAGCCGATGTTTAAAGGCGGCGTGGGGAAAAAAGGCAAATCGGGCTTGATTGGCCGTGCTAAAAATATCATTGAAGCGTTGAAGGAAAAAGAGCGGCTTTATTTTGCCGAGCATAAAGATGGCTTTGCAACGGTCAAAGCCGACGGCGTCACCTTTGAAGGCGCGGTTCCAGCAAAATACGAAGTCTATTTTTCCATCAGCGAAAGCACCGTGTTCCGCGCGCCGACGATGACCATCACCCATCACGGCGGTGTGGACATTGAAGAACTGGAACCGGAGAAGATCGCCAACGTGCCTTTCGATCCGTTGACGGGCCTGAAGGCCTTTCACGTTTCCAACGCGCTGGCCAGCCTCGGCGCGCCGCAGGAAATCATCAGCCCTCTGGTGCAGAACCTGCCGAAGCTCTGGGATCTCTACAATAACTACGGCATGATTATGCTTGAGATCAATCCGATCCGCATGATGCCGGGTAAGGGCGGGCGGCTGACTCCCGTAGCGTGCGATCTTAAAGCCGCGTTCGATCAGGACGACCCGGCGTGGAAACGATTGGGCCTGCCGGCACATTTGTTCGCGTCCGATTATTCCGAGTTCGAGCAGGAGATTAACCAGCTCCGCACCTATCAAGGACAGAGCGACGTTTTCGTCATGAACGACAAAGGCACCATCACTTCGCCCACCTTTGGCGGCGGCGCCAACGCGATGGTCACCGAGCTTTTGGGTTAAGCGGCGACGATTTCTTACGACTTCGGCGGCATTCCCCCTTAAGAAAAGATGAACGACATTTCCAAAATCACGTTCAAGTTCTGGCTGCCGCAATCAAACGTCTTGTTCATTATTGGCGGCAAGGCCAACAACACCGACATTTATGAAACCTTCCGGGCGATGGCGGATGGACTGCGCTGGTATTTTCAAACCAAAGGTCCCATCCCTCTATTTGTGGTGGTGGGCCGCGGTGGACCTAACCTGATCCGGGGCATGTCGTATTTGAAAGATGTGCTCGATTCCCTGGGGATTCCCTATCGGTTCTTTGGTCACGACAGCGCCATGTCGGAAGTCATCAATTACACGCTCAAAGTGAATGAATGGATGAACAACGGCGGTAAAGAGGAACTCAAAAAACGTTTGAATATTAAATAAACAAAATTGAAGCTCAATCCGAAAAACGGAGGATCATATAATGCATGTTAAAGGTGTGGGAGGCTTCCCTTACTACGTTGGTATCAATTCACTCTCTGAACTAGCCACAAAAGACGACCGGGTCGTCGTTTTGAATATTCTGGGTAAAGAGAGTTCCACAGTCACCCCGATCAGCCACGAATATTCCGGCGGCAACATTGTGTTCGGAACCGGGCCGGGGAAAGCCGGAAAATCTCTGCCGACGAAGGCAGGGAAGATTCCGGTTTACAATTCCATTAAAGAGGGCATGGAAGCCGGGCATAAATTTAATGTCGTCGTGGTTTACCTGCCACCGTCTGGCGTTAAGGACGGCGTGGCCGAAGCGGTGCGCGCCAATCCGGATCTGAACAAAGCCATTGTCCTGACGGAAAAAGTCTCGGTGAAAGACGCCCGCATCATGCGCGCCATCTGCCAGACCAACGGCGTCGATCTTTTCGGCGGCAACTGCTTAGGACTCGCGGACGCATGGAACCATGTGCGCATCGGCGGCGCTCTCGGCGGCAGTCATCCGGAAGAATCGCTCATCAAAGGATCGGTCGCTCTGTTCTCCAACTCCGGTAACTTCACCACCACCATCGCCGTGTATCTCACGACGGCAGGGTGGGGCACCACGACTTCCGTCTCCAGTGGCAAGGACGTTTATATCCAGTACGGTCCCAAGGAATTTTTGCACGCGTTCGACAATGACGACCGATCGAAAGTCGCGGTTCTCTATTCCGAGCCGGGCGGATATTACGAATACGGCCTGAAATCCGACAAACCCATGGTCGCCTGTGTGGTGGGCCGCTGGAAAGCACGGTTGACCAAGGCCTGCGGTCATGCCGGGTCACTTGCGGGGTCGGGAGACGATGCCTTCGCCAAGGAAAAATGGTTCATGGATTACTTTGGCGTCGAGGACATCTACACGCCCGAACGGCCTGTTTTCTCGAAAAAGGGCGCGTTGGTCACCAACATCGCCCACATTCCCGAAGCATTGACCCATGTGATGGACGCCAACGGCATTAAGCCCGACTTCGAGCCGAAGGGATCTTTGGCGCTGAAATGCTGGATGGGCAACAATCAAGGATTGAAACTGCCCAAGGAACTGGACGTCCCCATCGTCGAGGCTATCAACCCATACAACGAGCAGATTCAGGCGTTGGACCGGCAGATCGGCGCGCAGTTTCCGAGGGAAACGCTGAAAGACGCCAGCGGCGCGTCCATGATGGACCCGAAGACTCAGGTTTCAAGGATCAATAACGTTTCCATTTTGGATGCTTCGAAGAAAACCTTCGAGGCCAATTTGGCGTTTGCTTTGACAAGGCAACACCCAAGTGAATATGGCGAGAAGATTGCCAACATCGTGCTCAATGCTTATGTCAACCAGCACGGACAAGCGACACTGGCGGCGGCGGAAGCCTCCCGCGCAGCAGGCAACTCGCCCAATACGGTGGTGGCGTCTGCCGTGGGCATCGTCGGCAAAAAAACAGCGCAGAAGGCGATGGATTGCGCCAAAGCTCTGCTGGAACTGTTCCAGTTCACCTCCATTCTCGACCCGTCGGAGAAATTTGATACTGCCGAACAGATGCGCGAAGCCGAGAAGTACAAAGACGCGTTTCTGGCGGACAAGGAACACGCCTGCGTCACCAAGGCGGCGGATGCTCTCAACAAAGCCGGGGACTCCGTTTTCATTAAGTTTGTGCAGGACTTTGCCAAACAGCACAAGGGCAATGTATCTCATGACGCTCTTCTGGCGGCGACTTGGGTGACGCTGGGATGGAACAGCCTCAAAACCAAGAAAATTTCCAAAGATACGTTGGTGCGTCTGCCCTGGTATTCGCTGGTCTACAGCACCATCGTTGGTGTCACCGCACCTGCAAGCAGGCAGGAGGAGGGCAGTTTCTGCGGTGTCAAAACTGAAGATCTCTTGACCAACAGCTTCACCAAAACCGCGTTTCTCGCCCTTTTGGGACGACAGCCCAGCGATGCAGAGTTGTTTGAGTTTCAGGTTCTACTGGGGCTTATCATTACCAACGGTCCGGGAACGATTTCCGCTCAGGGAGCCAAGGGAGCCGTCAGCGCCGATGGGCCTGAGCAGCCGGACCGTGTTCAAGTCAATAAATGCATCATCGGCTTCTTGACGCATACCGGATTCGCCCACGGCGGCAACGGTTATGAAGCGGCGGCGTTTCTGATCGACAAGTTCAAGGATAAAAACCTCAAAAGCGCCGACGACAAGAATCACGGTATTGATCTCGACAAAATCGCGATGGAGGTGGCCAAGGAATACGCGGCGTATAAAGGCGAGCAGAAAGCCATCGGCAATCTCGATTACGCCAAGATTCCCTGTGTCAATCATCCGATATTCAAAGGCAAGGATGTGAACATGGACCCACGCGAGGAGTTCGTGCGTGGATTGTTCGAAGAAAAGGGACTTAACAACGTGTTCCTGGACTTCTACCACAGCCTGGTCAACGCGCTGTTCAAGGCCAAGGTCAGCAAGAACGTGTACTGTGTCAACATTGACGCGGTGATCGCAGTCATTCTGCTGAAAGTCGTGTGGCCCGATTTCATGGCGGGGAAACTCAAGGAAGAAGACATCGAGTCTTCCAGTTTCGCAACCTTCCTGTTTGGCCGAATGATCGGCTGCGCGGCGGAAATCGCCGATCACACCAGCCGCGGAAAGAATATGGACACGCGAACGCCTGCGAGCAAGTGTTCTTATGTAGGTTGAATACTGGCGGTAAAATTAATTAAAGCTAAATTCCCCTGTCTCCCTGAGCGAGTCTAAGGGCGGCAGGGGATTTTTTTGTTTAAGACTTTTAACAACGGTAAGATTTATGACGCGTTGACTTGATCTTTTGAGTGATCGTAAGTCTGGGTTTCGCGTAGAAAATCAAACTCCTTAGTATCTGTACTCAGATCACCCTTATCCATAGATTCGGTTGAAACTGTTCGAGCAGTATCCTGGTTTTCATCCATCGCTCCAAAGTTTTCAGAAATCCGACCACCCTCTTTGTCAAACCAATCGCCCCAAACAGTATGAGGGCTATAGTTATCCCATTTTGGTTCATCCGCCGAAGCGTTACCTGCGCCCAGGACTAAAAACATAGACATTACGACCAACAGAGAAAGCAATTGTTTCATGGCAAACCTCCATCTCAAAATGAGTGAATATCCTTGCCGGCTTGTTATGCAACCTGAAGGCAACAAATCGTATTTTCATGAAAAGATAAATACCATTGGTATTGAACAATTAAGTCACCACTGCATCAGACTGCAAATTTACCGGCGACTGAAATCAATTTTTCTAATTGACTTATTTAGAAAATAAAATCGGAATTATTCAATGGCAAGATGATTAAAAACTTTTAATCATTTTCTGGCAAGCGAGTTTCATTTGGATTTGGATAACTAAAATCAACAATACCGCTTCACCTCAAACCGATACATTTCGTAGGGATCGTCCGGGTCGATTCTTCCTTTCTTGAGGCAGATGCGCAGTTGATCCGCCACGGTGTCGACTCCCTCCAGGTTGGGGAGGAGGACGCCCTGTTTCTCACCGTGTTGAACTGCCAGCCCGTATTGTTTTGGGTTCAGTTTGGATATCTCTTCCACTTTTTCCAGCGGAGTGAGGACATCCACGGAGAATATCAGGTCGGGCAGTTCGTCCTGAGTGACGGCACTGAAACGTGGGTCGCGGGTGGCGGCGCTGATGGCGTTCAGAATGATTTCGCTGGCGAGGTCGTCGTGCGCCGGACTTAAGTTACCGATACAGCCTCTTAATTGCTGCCCTTTCTTTATGGAAACGAAAACTCCTCTGGGTTCTCGCCATTCCTCATCAAGAACATCTGGAAGGGGAAGGGGAGTCCCGTGCTCAAGAAAATACTGAACCGATTGGCTCGCCAGTTTTACGTAAGGATGGGTGTTCGTGTCCATAGCGCATTTAAAAAGAATGAGTTCCTATTGGAAACATAGTGCTCGGAGGGGGATGGCGCAACTATATCGTCAGAGGGTGCGCTTTTTTTGACGCGAAAGAGCTTGAATTTGCTGGAAAACCGGGTTCAGGGACAGGTTTTTGCCGGGATGTAGCGTTCCAGAGTGTGGTCCGCCACGGCGGTCAAATGATCGACAAACTCCGGCGCTGGGAACTTCGCATTGCGTAGCGTGTTTTTCGCCCGCACCATATAATCCCGCGCCAGATTGAGCGTGTACTCAATGGAC
>JAJDBE010000011.1 GCA_029261515.1 Nitrospinaceae bacterium
GCTTCAGCGCCAAAAACCAATCCGATCAAAATCGGCATGACAAACGCCACCACACCGGGGGCCACCATTTCTCTTAAAGCCGCCTTGGTGCTGATATCGATGCAACGGGCGCTGTCGGGTTTTCCGGTGCCTTCCATCAAGCCGGGAATCTCACGAAACTGGCGGCGGATTTCTTCCACCATTTCAAAAGCCGCTTTACCGACCGAGGTCATGGTCAGCGCCGCAACGTAAAAGGGAATCACGCCTCCCAGAAGAACGCCGATGATAACCGTCGTCTTGGTGATATCGATGGATTCGATTCCCACCGCCTGAGTGTAGGCCGAAAAGAGAGCCAGTGCCGTAAGCGCCGCAGAGCCGATAGCGAAACCTTTACCGATCGCCGCGGTGGTGTTGCCGACCTGATCCAGACCGTCGGTGATCTTGCGCGTCTCTTCTCCAAGACCCGCCATCTCGGAAATGCCGCCGGCATTATCCGCGATAGGGCCATAAGCATCCACCGACATGGTGATACCAACGGTGGCCAGCATGCCGACTGCCGCCAGGGCGACGCCGTACAAACCGGCAAATTCCGCACCAAAGTAAATCGCCACCACGATGATGATGACCGGAAGCACGGTGCTTTCCATCGCCACGGCAAGACCCGTGATCATGACTGTCGCCACCCCGGTTTTACTGGACTCGGCAATTTTTGTTACAGGACTGCCTGCTGTGTAGTATTCCGTAATCAATCCGATGCTGATTCCCGCTACACATCCAAAGAGAAGCGCCACAAATACGCCCGAAGGCAGACCCATGATTTTGACGATGAAGAACGCCACAAACAGCATGGCGCCGGCACTGATAAACGTGCAATTTCTAAGAGCCGTCGCCGGGTCCATATTCTCCAGATTGTTCATGGCCCGGATGCCCACAACAGAAGCGATCAGCCCCACCATAGCGACGATGACCGGCAGCGCCATGTACTCGATGCGCATGGTCGCCATGCTCGCGCCGATGGCGATGGTGGCGATCATGGAACCAACGTAGGATTCAAAAATATCCGCGCCCAAACCCGCCGTGTCGCCGACGCAGTCGCCGACGTTATCGGCGATGACGCCTGGGTTTCTTGGATCGTCTTCGGGAATTCCAGCTTCGACTTTTCCAACAAGATCCGAACCAACATCCGCGGTTTTGGTGTAAATACCGCCGCCCACACGCGCAAACAGCGCGATGGAACTCGCGCCCATGGCAAAGCCGCTGATGACGCTGATCGAATCGCCGCGCGCAAACAAGAGGAATAATCCGCCGACTCCGACCAACCCCAGGCTGGCCACACACAAACCCATGACCGCCCCGCCGTTAAACGCGATGTTTAACGCCTTGGCCTGGCCGCCGTCAGATGCCGCCTGCGAAGTACGGACATTGGCGGTGGTGGCGGCATTCATGCCAAAAAAACCGGCCAGCATGGAACAACCGGCTCCAATCGCATAAGCCACCCCGGTCCAGAAGCCAATCCAGATGCCTTTCTGGGTGGAAATGACGATAATCAGGAGAAAGAAGACGGCGCCGACAAAATAACCCAGGATTTTGTATTCACGGGCAAGAAACACCATCGCGCCTTCGTGAATGGCATCGGCGATTTCCACCATCTTTTCGTTGCCTTCAGGTTGGTCGTCTACCTTTTCAAATATTTTCCAGGCAATGACCAAGCCAAAAATTCCGAAGACAATCGCAAAATAGGCAAAATTCTGCGATGCGTCGAAAGTCGCCATCACTATATAAATCACCATGGAAATGCCGACAAAAATCAGCTCCCCTGTGTATTCCTTTAACATCCTGATTGATCCTCCGTTTGATTGGGTTCTTTCATGTTTTATTGACTAATTCCTGAAGCGTCACTTCGATAGCGCCAACCGCCTGTTCGATCACTTCATTAAATGTTTCGATTTCTTCGTCCGCAAAGGGGGACAAAACGTAATCGACGATGTCGTCCCGGTCCTCTGGCCGGCCAACGCCCACACGAATACGATGAAACACATCGGTTCCAAGCGATTCGACAATAGACCGCAACCCGCGCTGGCCCGCATCGCCTCCCCGGCTCTTTTTTTTAATTTTACCGAGCGGCAGGTCAATCTCGTCATACACGACGATGACCTGCTCCGGAGGAATATTTAAGGCGGAAAGGATGGCCTTGGCCGATTTCCCACTCAGGTTCATATAGGTCATGGGTTTTGCGACCCTAACCCTGGCACCGCAAATTTCCCCATCGCCATACTGGCAATGGTATTTATGATGCGTCAAACCGATCCGGTATTTCTCGGCCAGGTTGTCGACAACCAGAAACCCTGCGTTATGACGCGTCAACTCATAACGCGGCCCGGGATTGCCCAGGCCCATGATAAGAAACACAGCGGGGACATTTATCCTTATTTATTGGCGGCTGGCTTTTCTTCCGTTGCCGCAGGAACCGCAGCCTCTTCGCCTTCAACAGCTTCGCCTTCAGCCGGTTCTTCTTCTTTCACTTTTTCGATATAGACGCTGACCACGGTGTTTCCGAGGTCGTCCAGAATTTCTATTTTATCCGAAACGGAAAGGTCGCGGACATGCACCACATCGCCCATTTGGACTTCTGCCATATTCACTTCAATGGCTTCAGGGATATCTCCCGGCAGACACTCCACTTCAATTTCTTTGGTGGCATGGTTGACCAGGCCGCCCAGTTTTTCTCCAGGTGAATGCCCCACCAAACGAATGGGAACCGAAACGTGGGTCTTTTTCTGCATGTCGATTTCCAGAAAATCGACGTGAATCCACCCGTCCTGAAGGGGATGGCTCTGAAACTCTTTCAAAATGACCTGACGCTCCGGGGTGCTGTCGCCCTCGATGCTGAGCTTGATCAATACGTTCTGGCCCTCTTTTTCAATAATTTTACCCAGTTCTTTCGGGTTGACCTTTAAAGGCAGGTTGTCCTTCAACCCATAAAGAACCGCAGGCAGTTGGTCCTCCCGCCGCACCTTGCGGGCAGCGGATTTCCCGCCTTGCTCTCTTAACTTTCCACTCAATTCCGCTGAAGACATTTAAAACTCCAAATCAATCAAACAATGAACTTACCGATGTCTCCCGGTGAATCCTGAGAATGGCTTCACCTAAAAGAGGGGCAACGGATAAAATTTTTACCTTGGGATTATTTTTCAACTCATCGTGCAACGGAATCGTGTTGGTCGCCACGATCGATTTGATCGGCGATTTCGTAATGCGGTCCGCCGCCGGCCCGGAAAGAACCGGATGCGAACAACACGCGTGCACCTCTTTCGCGCCATCTTCCAGCAAGGCGTTGGTTGCCTCCATCAAGGTTCCCGCCGTGTCAATCATGTCATCCACAATGAATGCGACTTTCCCCTTCACATCTCCAATGATGTTCATGGCTTTCGCCTCATTGGGCAACTCCCGCCGCTTGTCTATAATGGCCAGAGAAACACCCAGGCGCTTGGCAAAGGCGCGCGCCCGCTCAACACCGCCAGCGTCAGGAGAAATCACAATGAGGTTCTCAAGTTTAAGCTCCTTAATATATTTGACCAGAACGTTCATTGCAAATAAATGATCGACCGGAATATTAAAAAACCCTTGAATCTGGCCGGCGTGGAGGTCGACGGTCAATACCCGGTCCGTTCCGGCGGTTTCCAGAAGGTCCGCCACGAGCCTTGAGGTGATCGGGACGCGCGGTTCGTTCTTCCGATCCTGCCGGGCGTAGCCATAGTAGGGCAACACCGCGGTGATCCGCTTGGCCGAAGACCGCTTCAGGGCGTCGATCATGATCAGCATCTCCATCAGATTGGTGTTGCCCGGATTGGAGGTGGACTGAATCACGAACACATCGCCGCCGCGAACGTTTTCATCGATTTTGACGTAGATCTCCTGGTCGGCGAAGTCACGAATATTGGACCGCCCCAGGGGAACGTTCATATACTTGCAAATATCTTCCGCCAGCTCAGGGTTCGCCCTGCCGGAAAAAACTAAAACCTTGCCGTTGCCATTTTTATCCATGTCGATACCAAAACCACAAGTTTAACTGGGGCGGGAGGATTCGAACCTCCGTTGCAGGAATCAAAATCCTGTGACTAGCCTCTTGTCGACGCCCCAAGATATTGAAATTATTAATCTATTATCAAGTAAACACGCCAACCTCAATGCAACTGAACGTCCGCAACCTATCCAAGGATACACTACAAAGCTAATTTTCGTTAAATTGAATCCGGCAATGAATGGAAATGGACTGAATGTCGGCGAGAAGCTTAAGATTTAACTATAGAATCAAGTCCTATAAATTCAGGGAATATCACGGAAATTCATGGGTAATTCAACATTGGGTCCGGCCAAAACTCGTCAAAACCCATAACCGTTTCCGTCAAAAACACTCCCCAGTCCCCTTGGTTTAATTTGGCATACGCACTTTTTGCTTGATCCGGGGCATCAAAGATACCAAAAACTGTGGAACCGCTGCCCGATAAAAGCGCCCCCTTGGCCCCCAGGGAAATCAGTTGGTCCTTGATGGCCTGAATGGCAGGATACCGTTGAATAACAACAGGTTCCAAGTCATTGCACAAGTGCGTTCCCAAGCCGGAAATCTGCGATTGGGACAAAAATTTTTGCAAAATGCTAATATTATTTTCACGCTTTGTCAACTTCAATTTTAGATTCTGATAGACCCAGGAGGTGGCAATGGGAAACATCGGGTAAAAGAGCAAAACCTGAAATTTTTCAGAAGGTTCGAGAGCCGACAAGATGTCCCCGCGGCCCCTGCCCAGAGCGCACGGAGCCGTCAGGAAAAAGGCAACGTCCGCCCCCAGTTGCCGAGCGAGCGGAATCAGTTTTTCCCGGTGTAATTGCATGTCCCAAAGTACATTGAGGCCCATGAGCACCCCGGCAGCATTGCCGCTGCCGCCGCCCAGCCCGGCTCCGGAGGGGATATTTTTTTTCAATCGGATTCGGGCTCCAGGCCGGTCGCCTGGAAAACTTGCCATGAGCAGATTCGCCGCCTGCACCACAAGATTGGTTTCATCTTTGGGGATTCCCGGCGCATCGCATTCGAGTTCGATTCCAGCCGGCAGGGTTTCTAGTTCAATCTCATCATAGAGGGAAACCATCTGCAAAATAGTTTCCAGTTCGTGGTAGCCGTCTTCCCGTTTGTGGTGGATGTGAAGCCCAAGGTTGATCTTGGCTGGGGTTTTAAAAGACAGTTTCATGCCGGCAGCTAATACTGTGGCAGGGAAACACTCGCCTTGGGCAGGGCGAGCATAAAAGCATCTGCCGGAATACCGGTATTGACGACAGGGTCGGTGTACTTCAAAGTGAGCTTCTCACCGCGATCAGGAAACTGGAGGGTAATGTGATGCGGAACATCCCAGCGGTCGATTTTCCGGTAATCCTCCCATTGCACCTCAAGCATCCCCAGACTTTTGCTCTTTCGTAAAATCCGTGAAGGGAGCAGCGTGAAAGCATCGAGTTCGATGTCGATTTTGACTCTTTCCACAGGATCGACTGCTTTTAATTGGTACGTTTTCCCATCTTCGCTCAAGGCCCCCTGAATGATTTTCAAGGACTGCATTTGCGGAATGGCGCCATAAAAAACAGGAAGATACTTTTCAAAGTTCAGGCTCATCCCCAGGGTCCGGGATAAAACCTTCTGCACTTCCTCGCCCAGGATCAATCGGTTGCGCCCAGGATCGTACAGAAGAACTTTCGATCCTTGCGGCAGTTGCTGGTTAAATATGAAGACGCCCAAAGGCTGACCGAACACATTCATCGTGTCGATCCTCAGCGAATCTTCCTGATGAATCAGCAGGGTCTGACGGAAGGAATGTTTTCGGTCTTTTGTTTCAACGGTGGTGCGAACGAACGATTTCAGGTCCGTCAACCCGGTCTGCCTGTGGCTCAATTGCTGCTGGAAGTACTCCAGGGAAATCGTTTCCTGGGTCAGATGCGAGGCAGAAGGCCCCATTTTGGATTGGCACGCGGAAAGGGGAACACTGATCGCCAGTATCACCAGCCCTGCCGCCCACCGGGGGAATGAAAACAAACGCACCGTCATTCATTTTCCTTAGGGCCGGACTTCAATAGCTTTCCTGAAGCAGTTTATCGACTTTCTTTAATTTTTCCTGCAGTACGCCGAGGTCCGGGACTTCGCCTCCGTCAGGATCGTCTTTTTTCACTTTGGTCAAAGACAAGCTGGTCTTCCAGGCCCCATTGGCCGCTTCATAGTTTTTCAAAGAAAACTGAACATCTCCCAAGTGGTCGTACAAAACGGGGTCCGGTGGGGCATACACCATGGCTTTTTTGATCTCTGTCAAAGCCAATTCCGGTTCGCCTTTTTTGAAATAGATCCATCCCAGGCTGTCCAGGAAGTAGCCGTTGCGCGGTTGAATGGAAAGCGCTTTTTTCAAATGGCTGATGGCTTTATCCAGATAGTTTCCCTGCAACGCATACATATAACCGATAAAATTGTGGGCATTCGAATGCATCGGATTCAAGGCGATGGCTTGCTGCATGTTTTGAATGGCATCATCGTAATTTCCGCCCCGCTCCAGAAGAGCGCCCAGTTCGAAATAGTAAGAATCCTTGCTGTCATTGAGAGTAATCGCGATCCGCATGTTCTCTATGGCCAGATCGTATTTTTCAACGCCCATATAGGCCAGAGCCAGAGAGTGATACAAGGAATCATTTTCGGGTTCCAGCTTGACCGCTTCCTGGATCAGCCGAATGGCTTCTTCCGGCTGTCCATCCAGACTGTACAACCGGGCGGCATAGCGCAGAATCTCAACCGATTCCGGCTCCATTTTCTTCAGGATTTCGAATTCCTCTATCGCCTTGTCCAGCCGGCCCAGAATTTCGTAAATCCGCGCCAGAAGCATGTGCGGTTCTTTGGTGTCTTCTTTTGCCAGAAGCAGCTGAAACTCGTCCAGAGCCTTGAGGTAAATGGCCTGCTCATAAAAAATAGCCGCGATATTCATGTGGATATCAGGCTGATCCTGTAGCTCCTCCGGAATACCGGATTGATGATTCGCTAACGGGTCCGCCGATTTCCGCTGCAGTTGCTCAACGTGATCCCTCACTTTTTTGTTTCTGGGGTCCAGTTTCGCGAGCAACTTGTACTCCCTTAACGCCTGCTCGGTTTTGCCAAGGTACATCAGAACCCAGGCCAGGTGTTCACGTGCCTGAATATAATTCGGTCTAAGAGAAATGGCCTTCTCAAAACTTTTTTCCGCATTCTCCAATTGTCCTGCCTGGATATGGGCGCGGCCCAGGTAGAAATGCCCAAGAGGATTGTTCGGCTCCGCTAAAGCCACCTGTTCATACAACTCTTTTGCCCGCTCGTATTGTTTGAGCGAATCAAATACGATTCCCTGAAGCAGGTAGGCACGGGCGCCTCCAGGATCGGCTTCCGTCACCTTCTGGTAATGTTTAATAGCGCCATAGGAATCCTGACGCGCCGCCAGCACATCCGCCATGATCATATTGAGTGCCGGGTTATTGGGGAAACGTTCCAGGGACGCGCCGCAAACTTGTAAAAGTTCATCGATTTGCCCCGACCTCAAGAGAAGGCCCGCCAACTTTTCGTGGAATGCTTCATTCTTCGGGTCATATTTCACCACCGCGCTGTAATGCGATGCCGCTTCCTCGAATAAGGACTCACGCTCGGCGTTTAACGCCATGAGGTAGTGGTAATAGGCTCTGGGGTCTCCGGTGGAGGCTTGCGAATCCCCTCCCTTTTTGGCCAACTTTTTTACCGCCATAGAAGAAGAAAGGTCGGCATCCCCCCCGGCAACACCGTTAACGGGAAGACTGCTACAGTTTGAAACAAACAGACACCCCGCCAACATTAAAGCGGCGCCACGCATCTTGATCGACAAACGAGTTAAAATTTCTTTCAAGCCTGGGTCTTGGATCATCTCAAGGTTTCCTTTTAAACCATCATCATTGGAATTTTCAGAGGAGGTACTGGAAGTTTTCGGTTGCGAATCCTTCTTTTTTTCATCCGGGATAAAAAGCCTTGGCGCTTTTGCAAAGGCAACGGGGGCTTCCTCAAAAACCACACGGCTCAATTCCCCAAGACCCGAATGTTGTTTGATTTCTCCGATTATCTTTTTCCTCAACGCGGTGAGAGCGGGAATCCATTCCTTTCCTGCAACCTGAACGTAAAGCGTTTTTGGAGCCACTTTAGTTACTTTGGCAATCGCCGCAATTTCTTTTCCCACCGCCAGGGTCCAGTAGAACGCAATTCTGTCCAGAGAATCTTCTGGGGAAGATTCAATTTCCTGCAAGGATTTGGACAAAACTGCCTGCATCCCGAACCAGGAGCTGCCTTCGTTTCGTTTTTGAATCGTATAACTCCGGCAAGTAAAAGAGAACTCAACACATACCTTTTTATTTTAGCTTAGGTCAAACGGCAAGATAAAGTTTTATTTTAGGGTTCTCCCTTCCAGCACGCTGGGAAGTAAAGGCTTTTTATAACAATAAGGACTTGCTCATCGCCCATTTCCCGGGGCTTGAAAAAAAATTTCCAGGCCGGGTGGCCTTTGTCTGATCCTCGCTGCTAGAAAATTAGTTTTTCGATCTGCAAAAACAAACCGACCTGCTAAAAATAATTGGCATCGATTTTTTTTATGGCGTCGTGCGCAATGCCGGTATTTTTTAGCCGGGATCAACCGGATAGACAAAAAAGCCATCCGGATTTTATCCTGCCACTCCTCCCTCACTTGCGGCCGCCCCTCTGTGAGCGTTCCCTGCAGGCTTGGCGGGCGTTATTAATTGAAAAATTTGGGGTTATAAAAAGTTCGAAAAACCCTGAAAGCCGATTAAATTTATCGGGGGAAGCATTAAACTCTTAGCGGCGAGCCCAAAATCATCTATAATAAAAGGACTGAGTTTTTCGGGAATTATAAGGAAATTATGACGGAAACAGTCAAACTCACCATACCCAGCGATCCCAAATATCTCTGCCTCGGGCGCAAAGTCCTGCATCACTTGCTTTCCACCCATGATGTGCCGGAGGACATGACCCAAAGGCTCATCCTTTGCGTCGACGAAGCCTGTTCCAATATCATCAAATACAGCTACGCCAATTGCCCGGATCTTCCCATTGAGATTTCGTTCTCACTGGATGAATACCGTTTTGAGGTCAAAATACTCGATTACGGAAAGCAATGCGACTCCCGCACGATTAAGCCGCGGCCCCTTAAGAAAATTGAGCCGGGGGGGCTTGGAACTTACTTTATCAATGAAATTATGGACGAGGTGCATTATTGCACGCAACGTGAAAAGGGAACCCTGCTCACGATGTGCAAAAACCTCAAAAATGAAGTGACCTCGTCCAAAACAAACTAAGGTGAACGCATGAACATTGAGCTTGAGTCCAGCCAGAAAGGAAATGGGGCAGTGACCCTGACGATCAAAGGGGAGATTGACATGAGCAGCTCAAGCAAGGTTCGCGCCCATCTGACAGACCTCTTTAAAGGCAATCAAAGCGCCATCGTGGTGGACCTCTCCGATGTGTCCTACATCGACAGTTCGGGAATCGCCACACTGGTCGAAGGATTGCAATGGAGTCACACCAGCAACAAGAAATTCCGCTTGACTGGTCTTGCCCCTATGGTCAAGGATGTGTTTGAAATCGCCCGCCTATTGACAGTTTTTGAAGTCTACGATTCTCAGGAAGAAGCGCTGAAGGGAGTTTGACCGCAACCTCGATAAATGCAAATAATAATATGAAGATTGCGCCGTTTTAGGGTAAATTTACCCTACGATAGATTTTCATTTTTATTTTTCGATCTCGAAGTGTTCCTGATTCATACCGTCGGCCACCTAATTGCAATAGCGACATGAGAAACTTGTTGGGTCATATTGGACGCATCGGTTACCAGGCGAAGGATACCTCTCTCGATTTTTTTCGCGACATCACCGGACTGTTTTATTTGACCCGGGCCACCCTCTATTGCACCTTCATTGAACCTCTGCGCGGCAAACCCAACAAATGGGGTCCCGTCTGGACGCAAATGGAAGAGGTCGGCGTCAAATCCACCGCCATCGTGTTTCTGGTTTCCTTTCTCATCGGAGTGATCCTGGCGTTTCAATCCGCTTATCAAATGGCGCAATTGGGGGCTTTGGACTATGTCGGCGCGCTGGTCGGGGTGGCGGTCATCCGGGAACTGGGACCCTTAATGACGGCTCTGGTCATGGCGGGCCGGGTGGGAGCTTCATTCACTGCGGAAATGGGCACCATGAAAGTCTCGGATGAAATTCTGGCTCTCGAAACCATGGCCTTAAACCCGGTCAAGTTTCTCATCACCCCGCGCTTCATTGCATTGCTCATCATGCTGCCCTGTTTGACCGTGATGGCTGACGTCATGGGCATTCTCGGAGGCTATCTGGTGGGGGTGACCACGCTCGGCATCGACTCAGCGCCCTACATCGACAACTCCCTGGAAGCCATGAAAGTGAAGGATGTCGTCACCGGGCTGATCAAAAGCAGCGTGTTTGCGGTTATCATCGTCATGGTGGGAAGCTACATGGCGTTCATCATAGAAGGCGGCGCGGAAAAAGTAGGACAAAACACCCGCACTTCGGTCGTGATCTCGATGATTCTCATCATCATTGCGGACTTGTTATTCACCTCCATCTTTTACTTTTTGACCTGATGATCCAGATAAGACACCTGTACAAATCGTTTGGCGAAGGCGATAAAAAAACCGTGGTCCTTGAAGATTTCAATGCCGACTTCGAAAGAGGCAAAATCACTTCGATCATCGGCGGCAGCGGCAGCGGCAAAAGCACCATCCTCAAACACCTGATAGGCGCTTACAAGCCAGATTCAGGACAAATCATCATCGATGGGGAAGACATCACTAAAATGAATGCTGAAGGCATGAACCGGGTGCGCAAAAAATTCGGCATCATGTTTCAAAGCGGCGCCTTGTTCAATTCCCTGACCGTTGAAGAGAACGTCGCCCTGCCGTTACGCGAACACACGGACCTCAACGAAAGCACCATCCGCATCATGGTCAAAATGAAACTGGAGATGGTCGGCCTAAGGGGTGCGGAACACTTGAAACCGGCGCAGTTGTCCGGCGGCATGATCAAACGCATCGCTCTGGCCCGCGCCATCGGCCTCGACCCAAAAATCGTTTTTTACGACGAGCCGTCCGCCGGACTTGACCCCATTTCTATCGGCGTGATCGACAAGCTCATCATGGACTTAAGCCGGAAAATGTGGATCACGTCCGTCGTCGTCACCCATGAAATTCCCAGCGCCATGCGCATCTCTGATAAAATCATCATGCTGTTTAAAGGGAAAATTATCGCTCAAGGCTCGCCGCAAGAACTAAATAACAGTAGCGATCCCAGGGTGATTCAGTTTATAAAGGGGGACCCCGACGGGCCTATACCGTTCAGCAAAAGCCAGAAGGATTACGGGGAAGAGCTAAAAGAGATGTCTGCGAACTGATATGGAATACCGATCTTCAGAATACAAAGCCGGATTGTTCATCTTCATCAGCGTCATCGCGCTGATGATACTGGTTTTTTTTCTCGGCGATGTTAAAGAGCGTTTTCAGCCGAAGAAAGGCATTCACATTGTGTTTAACTTTACCGGCGGTCTGGATATTGGCGCTCCCGTCCGTTATGCGGGTCTGCACGTGGGACGTGTGACCAATATCGATTTACTCAATTCGTTCAACGAAAAAGAAACCGACCAGGTGACCGTTCTGGCGGAAATCAGCCCTTCCATTAATCTCAAACGGGATTCCATCGCCACCATTAAAACTGCCGGCCTCATGGGCGGACCTTATATCGACATCCGGCCCGGAACCCCGGAGTCGCCTTCTCTCGGCAAAGGAGAGCAAATTCTGGGTCAGGACGCGTTTCAGTTCAACGAGGTCGGGGACATGATGGAAGAGGTGGTGCTTCAGGTCCGCAGGTTCACACAGCTGGCGGAAGCCTTGTCTGTCGACACAAGGGAAACGCTTCTCGTCCTGCAATCGTCTTTAAAAAGCGTGAACAGCATTCTGGTCGATAATCGCGAAGAAATCCGCGAGAACCTGCTCAACCTTGTGGATATCTCGCGCGAACTTTCCGACATTTTGGGCGATAAGGGAGACCGCATCAGTAAAACCATCGAACACATTTCCGCTGTGGCCGAGAAAGCCGACCGATTGATGGCCTCCAAGGAAAAAAGCCTGGCCAAAATCGTCGATCAAACCGAGGAATTGACGCATGAGCTGGACCTGCTGCTGAAAGAAAACCGCAAAGGCGTGACTCAGTTGGTCAAAACCATGGAAGAGGACACGCGGGAGATCACCAAAAACATCAGCTCCGCGACCGGCAATCTCGACCAGACCATGCAGCAAAGCAATGCGATTCTGGTGGAGAATCGGCGCAACCTCTTGGAGTTGTTGCGCAATCTCAACGAAACGTCACGCAATTTGAAAGTGGTCAGCGAAGATTTGAAACTCAACCCGTGGAAACTGGTGCGAAAATCAGATGAAAAAAGTCCCACGGTAAAAAAGGAATGGACCTCCTCTTCGAGTCCCAAGGAAATTCGCATGCAACGGCTGGACAAGCTTTCGAAAAACTAATCTGATTGCCTATGCATAACCTCACCCATCGTCATTCCCTGCCCTTGTTTTTAGTTCTATTGATGCTCGTCTTCAGCGCGGGTTGCTTCAATCGCGCGGTTCCGGTGGAGAGCCATTACAACCGGGGCGTCGAGCTATACGACCAGGGGAAATATGCCGGCGCCATCGAAGAATACAAACTGGCTTTGCGGGAAGATCCGAAAAACATGTTCGCCAAATACAACCTGGCCGTCGTCTATCAGGATCAGGGGAAATTCGAGCAGGCCATCGACCTGTATCAGGAAATTCTCCAGAACACCGAGGACACCAACAGCCGCATCAACCTGGCGGCCATCCATTATGGCCGGGGCGATCACGACCTCGCCTATAAAGAACTTGAGACCGCCGCGGAAAATAACGAAGACAGCGCGGAACCGCTAAGCGCACTGGGTGAGTACCTGGAACGGCAGGAATTGTTGGAAAAGGCGGAGAATAAATACCTGCAAGCGCTTGAAGTCGATGACCAACACGATCTCACTTTTTTCCGCCTGGGCCGGCTTTATTGCAAACAGGAAAAGACCGGGGCCTGTATTGAAAAATTAAAAAAGGCGGTCGAGTTGAACCCGGATGTGCCTGTATACCTCGAGGCGCTGGCTGTCGAATTTGAAAAACAAGGGTCCCCCTACGAAGCAGTCAACCTTTTAGAACGCGTCTCGGTGCTGCAACCCGACCGGGAAGACATATACGTCCGGCTGGGAAATATCTATAAATCGGAAAAATTATATAAAGAAGCCATCCAGCGTTACTGGTCCGCCCTTTCCATCAATGACAGCGATCCCAGCATTCATAAAAACCTTGCGGATATTTATAACCAATTGACCGAGAAAGAGATGAATGAACTGAAAAAAATGCAGGATCAGAGTTCGTTAGCCCAAAATCCCTGAATCGGGATTGACAAAAGGGGCAATTTTTTTAGGTTGGTTCCCACCTGCTTTTAAATGACCCTGTTAGACAAATACATTGGGAAAATTTCATTTTTTAAACACCCTTTCCTCAGGATATCATCCAACTTGCAACGCGCCCTCGACATCCTCCGTTCCCACGGCCAGCTGATCCTGTTCGGAACCTTCAGCCTTATCCTGTATCTATGGATGACGGAACTCTCCCGCCAGTTCAACTGGGGAGAAGGCTATGCCGATCGGCCTATCTTGACTTACCTGGCGATTTACTTCGCGTTGTTCATTCAGTACGCCTGCGCCTGCCAATGGATTTCGAAAGAAAAAGAAAAACGCTTTTCCCTATGGATCATCATCATCTGGGGTCTTATGTTTCGAGCCATACTCATTCCCTCCAACCAGATTCAGGAAGACGATGTCTACCGCTACATGTGGGACGGCAAAGTGTTCGCAGAGGGGATCAATCCATATAAGTACGCCCCGGCTGAGGTGAATGGCTATATGGAATTCAAGATTCAGGAACCGGAAAACTTTGAGAAAACCTATACTGTAAATGAAAGGCAGGAGCTTGAGCGTCTCAACAAATTAAAATGGGAAAACGACGCCGCGCTGACAACGCTCGAACGCGTGAATCATCCCGACGTCCCCACCATATACCCACCGATGGCGCAGCTGGTTTTCCGTCTGGTCGCGAGCGCCCAACCGGACAGCATTCTGGCCATGCGTCTGGCGTTTCTTGTTTTCGATCTCCTCACATTGTTCTTTATCATCAAAATCCTCGGGGCTTTGAATAAAAACCTCAATCTTTGTCTGGTTTATTTCTGGTCGCCTTTGGTCATCAAAGAAACGTTCAACTCCACACATCTCGACATTATCGGCATCGCTTTTTTGTGCGCCTCCATTTATTTGTTGATCCTGCATCGCCATATCCTCGCCATGCTTTGCCTGGCAGGCGGAGTTCTCGGAAAACTGTATCCCGCAATCCTTCTGCCTTTCTACCTGGAACGCGCCGCTCTGCAAAGTCAAATTTCCAGGAATCCCATGCTGTCGGGAATGCTTCAGCTCCTACTTGTGTTTGCAGGCGCGGTCTTAATCGGTTATCTGCCGTTTACAGACACGGGGCTCAAAACCTTTGCGGGGCTCAAAACCTTTTCCACTTACTGGCAAAGCAACGACAGCGTCTTTTCGCTTTTGGTGTTCTTTTTTGAGGATGTGTTGCGGCTGAAGACTCTGGAGCTCACGGTGTTCTCCAACGACCTGCCCACGTTTTTAAGCAAAGTGGCCGTCGTCTTGATTCTGCTGGCCGTGCTCTTTCATCTTCTATTCAAAAGAAACTTTCTGCAGAAACCAAGAGAACTGTTGCTCCGCTCTCTTTTTATTCTCATGGCGCTAGTCTTTATCTTAAGCCCGGTGCAAAACCCGTGGTATCTGCTCTGGGTCGTCCCCTTTCTTTGCCTGTTTCCCATGCGATCCTGGATTTTATTGACCGGGCTTGTGGGATTGTACTATCTGGACTTTTACTTTGATTATCAGGACATCCCGCAATACTCGGCCTGGATCCCCTGGTTGGAGTACACTCCGTTTTACATCTATTTAGCTTACGAACTGCTCAAATCCTCAGCGAAAAAAGCCGGCCCCACGACTCAAGCCGCGGCATAGTCAAAGAAATAAACTTCCGAAAGATACCGTGACCTGTTAAACTTTCGACAATATTTTTCCAGGTGATACTTTAGACCAACTCGTGGGGAGGGGGGAAGGGATAGACAGGGATGGCAGATATCACAGTTGCAAAAATTAAGTCGTTGTTGAAAGAAGACAAACGACCGCATTGGGTAGGAGCCGATTTATCCGGCCTGGATCTTTCGGGTCTGGATTTGACCCGTGTCACCTGTGTGAAAACCAATTTCAATAAATCCGCTTTCAAGAAATCCAAACTGGTCAAAGCTTATCTCTCGGAATCCAGTTTCCGGGAGGCGGACTTAAACAGTGCGGATTTGTGCGAAGCCAAACTGGACAAAACCGATTTCACCAGGGCCAACCTGCTGAACGCATCCATGAGCCGGGCGAATCTCTCCGGCGCCACGTTACTGGGGACCAACCTGAGTGAGGCCAGCCTGACCTTCGCCAACCTGTCCGGCGCCAATTTAAGAGGCGCCAACCTGGAATCCGCCTCCCTGTTCGGAGCGGATCTCACCAATGCCGACCTGACCCAGGCCAAAGTCAAAGGCGCCTCCTTCACCAAAGCCAATCTCACCGGAGTGAAAGGCTACAAACCGTAGCGTTCGATCAAACCAGTTCCAGGAAAGACTGCACGGTCGTCACCTGGGTTTCCTTGTGCCGGCCTTGCCGGTCCACAAGAATCGCATCCAACCCCGCATTTTGGGCGCCTTTAATGTCCGTGTTCGGTTCATCCCCTATATGGCATGCCTGGTCACTCCCCACCCCGCTTTGACGGAGCGCGGCCTCGAAAATTTTCCGGTCCGGCTTGGCCGACCCCACCACCGTCGAGGCCAGAATAAAATCGAAGTGATGCGCCAACCCGATATCGTCCAGGGTTTCCGGAAGCCGGGAATCCCAGTTTGAGATGATTCCTAAAATGACACCCCGTTGTTGCAATTTTTTGAGAACGGACGATTGCAGAACATCTTCATAAACCCGCCAGTTGTCTTTTTTTCGGAAGGCTTCGTAGATCTGATCAAAGTACGTCTCAAAATCCTCCAGACCGCCGAAATGCTCAAACACCTGAAACACCAGATCGCGCCAAAATTTCCGCTCCACCGTCAATCCACTCTGACGGCCCAGAGACTCGATGCCGCCAATCGCTTGCCATTGCCGCCGAAACTGTGCCTCGACTTCCTCAGGCGAACCGGAAAACCCGTAGCTTCGTGCATAGCGGGCGTACACCTCCCCCACGGAAGGATGCACACGCAACAGCGTCCCGCCAACATCGAAAAATACCGCTTTATATTTTGATAACATCAATACGATCCTCTGTTTAAAATAACCGCTGAAATTTTCCTGCAACCCGCGCTATATTTGATGTTAGGCATTATATATTGAGGGTCATTTTTTTATTATAACCCCCGTAAGCAAATATTTATAACTCCGGTTTCCAGTCAAACTAATGACGCTCTCACGATGCGATGCTTCGGCTTTTAACTCCTGATCGAATACGGAACACCCGCTTTGCCGCCTGATAAGGCTTCGAATTGGGAGTGTCTGCTGCATCTCAAATTAGACGGGCCCCTCGGCATAAATTTTGCTTTTTTATCCCTAAACCTTTGCCAACGGAAACAGGCGACCATGAAAAAAATTTTGGCCGGCTTGACAATCCTGATGACCGGATTTGTTTTTACCGCAGACGCCTATGCAGATAAAATTTTAATGCAAAACGGCGATCAGGTGCGCGGAACCGTTGAAAAAGTCGAAGACGGTGTGTTGACTTTTACCACAAAATATTCCGAAAGCATCCGCCTGAAAACATCCCAAATCAAAAAAATCCTGACCGAAAAACCCGTCTCGATTCATCTGACCAGTGGAGAAATCTTAAAAGGCCGAATTCTTCCTGCCGGGACCGGGCAAATTCGAGTCGAGGCGTTTTCAGGAAGAGGCACGGCCCGGATCAACTGGGACATCGTCAAAGCCATCAACCCACCGCCAAATCAATGGAAGGGGTCCATTGCATTGGGAGGCTCGATCGACCAGGGCAATACCGAGCGGACCAGCGGTTCCCTTGGGTTCGACGCGAAACGGATATTTGAAGAGGACCGGATCGCCTTCAAATTCCTGTCCATTTATTCGGAAGAAGACGAATCGGTCAGCACCCGCAACACCTATGGCACCGCCAAGGTCTCGCATGATTTTACCGATCAGTGGTTCAGTTTTCTGGCAGTGGAAATGCTGAGCGACACGTTCAAGGACCTTGACTTAAGAACCACCATCGGCCCTGGGGTGGGGTATCGAATCTGGGAGGATGAAAAAAAGTCGCTGGAGGTGGAAGGAGGGTTTACGTATACTTTTGAAGATCGGCGGACTGCCGAAGACGAGCAATACGCTTCAGCACGGTTTGCCGGAAACTTTTCCTATAACCTCATCTCCAACCTGACATTTGCCAACGAAGTCGTCATCTTTCCCAGTCTGGAAAACTCCGGCGAATACACGCTGAGAAATGAAGCCTCGCTCATCACAATACTGGGCAATGGCTGGAATGTGAAATTGACGAACGTGCTGGAGCGGGACAACGCTCCTGCGCCGGAAGTCGAAGAAGACGACCTGCACTGGATCGCGGCGCTGGGATACAAGTTTTAAATCAAGCCAGCCAAAACCCAAAGCACAGGAAGCGGGTCACTCACCCGTAAATCTCACGGTGTTTTCCAAAGTAGGCCAGAGCATGGTCGTACTCCGCCTGGGTGTCGATCTCAAAACAACCGGACTGCGAAACCGTCCAACCATTGAGATCGACCGTCTCAGCAAAGTCCGTAAAGGGAATTTCCCAGAGCACTTTTTCATATTCCGCTTCATTGCTGTCGTACAGCTCGACAAATTTTTTCACATCACCGGCTGAGAGCCGGAAAAAACCGATCGCCTCGCCGCCAAATTGAAAGCCGTTTTTTTCCTCCTGAGTCAAATGGCGTTTGGTGATAAAAGCGTGAATCCGGCCATCCGGTTTCAATAATACCTTGGCGGCTTCCTCGTTGTCGATATCCCCGGCAGTGAGGGCGAAGGACGTCGGTTGAGAGCCGCGCACATAATCAATGAAAACCGAACGCGGATACAAAACGTCTCCATCCATAATCAGGACATCCCCCTGGCTTTCCCTAAAACCCATGACCATCGAAAGCGTGTTGCCTGTGGTCCGGTAAACCGGGTTGTCGATGAAGTGAATGGGCAAATCGAGGTTGAGACTCTGGGCATAGTCCTTCACCGCCTCTTTATTATGGCCGAGAACCAGATGCGCCCGCTCAATGGACAATTCATTTAAACAGGTAAGATGCCGGGACAGAAGGGTCTCCTCGCCAAAGGGCAGCATCGATTTATGGGGAATATCCTGCCGGTCCAGACGGGACCCGTAACCGGCCAAAAGCAGTACCGCTTCCATGAAATTTCAGAGATATTGATTCAGACGGGAATAAACCCCGCTGTGATGGATGAAAAAGAAAAACGCCTGAACTCGCCTCAGGCGTCTCCAATGAATGCTCCGGGAAATGACCCGTCCGCTATTTACTATAGGCCCAGAAGTGCGACATGGGATCACCGGCGCAAAACCTTCTGAATTTCAGCAAGGTGTCCAGACCGTCCGCCGTGCGCTCGACATTGCTGTCCTCGCCGGGAAAATCTCCCCATCCCGCTTCGTTTTTATGATCGATGAGCCAGCGGACTCCCTTTTCAACCACCGGAGCGTATCGTTCCTTTTTGCCGAAGGTGTCGGCAACCAGCATCAGGTTCCGGCAGGCGTCCATGGTGTGGTCCATGTTTTCATTGTCCCAGGAACCGTTCGGCGCCTGCTCCCCAACCAGCGAGTCGGCGGCATCCATGCACAGCTTTTCGGCATAATCAATGCCATCCATGAAGTACGCGGGAACCAGCGTGTATTGCATCAGGTGCGCGGTGGTTTCGATGCCGGCTGGATGAAACGTGTTGTCCTTCCATAGCCCTGTATCCCGTTGCCAGTTCTTGATGAACTCGAATCCTCTCACCCTCGCGGCATTGATGCGTTCATCATCCTTTTGATCGTGCGTGACCTGGTAGATGGTCAGAAAGCAGGTGACCGAACAGGTGGTGTCCAGATGCGACCATTCCGGATCGGCCCAGTGCCCGTCTTCCTCCTGTGTGGAAAGAACATATTCCAGAGCGCGCTGAATCGCCGCCTCGATTTTAGGGTCCTTGAGAATCATGTTGCCGCGGCACAATTTCAAGGCCACAAAGGTGGTGATCCACATGGAGGTTTTATCGGTGTGCGATTGCTTGGACCAGCCGCCGTCCGGGTTTTGCACTTTCACGCATTCCTGAAATTCGCGGGGCCTTTCTTTTGTACTTCCCAAATGTAGAATGCACCGCAAAACATGCTCCAGAACCTCCATGTCCTGTTCGCCTTCGAGAAGGCTCCACTCCGCTTTTTTGGATTCCAGGTAATCCCACTCTTTCCCTATTAATTGCTCCAGCTCGTCCTGCACAATGGTCGTCATAATAGCGTCTCTATAAATGAATGATTAAGTTAATCAGGAAGTTGATTCGTGAGGGCAAATTATATTACGAGTTTTGGTTTGACTCAACCCCTCTTAAGACTCGGCAAAGCATCCCGCAGTCACTCTGGGCCACAGTCTAAAAGACCGGGTCAAAGAATGAATTATTCCACTACCTGGGCAAATTTTTTCGAAATCCATCCGGCCTGCCCCCTGGCAAATTCCACTTTGTACCAGCCATCTTGCTCCTGAATCAAAGGCACCAGAGTGCCCTTATCGATACTGGAAATGACCCTGGAACCGGGAAAAGGCCCTTCGCGCACCCTAAGAGGGTCCTGCCGGGTCTCTATGCGGACCCGCTTCCCAAGGCCCGGTGTTGCCAAACCAGGATTCACTCCGGACAAAACTGCATCCGACGATGTTTTAGGAAATAAGGATGTACTGGTCGAAGGTTTCGGATCCGGTTGCGTGGCGATTTCTATCTCCTGGGGATTGCGTCGAATCACTTCCCTGGGTTGCTGAGGGATAAATTCCCCGTTGGTGCCCTTCATCAATTTACTTTCCCCATTCGCCGGGTCTTTGGCCATCTTGCCTTTGGGCCTATTTGGCATGAGAGAATCTTCCAGATCCGTGCTCTCTTTGATCTCCTTCTCCATGGTCTCCCCCTGCATCATGGAGCCGCCCTTTTCCATCGCCTGGCCCTCCTCTTCCATAGTGAGGTTTTCCAATATGGGGTTTTCCCCGGCTAGAGTTTCCTTCTCCATTTTCTCCATGGCCGGACCATCATCGGCAGCATCCCCACCTTCCGCCGGGGCGGCCATCTGCGTGTCTCGGGGTTTCATGCCTTCGATTTTGTTGCGCGCTTCGTCCGAGTTTTTCGGGCTATTGGGATACCGTTTTAGGAAATCCTCGTAAGCTTCCAGGGTATCGATTGATTTTGCCTGTTGAAAAACTTTGTCTTCCATTTCTTCAATGAGAAAGCCAATCTGCTCCTTTTCCCGCGGTTCCGAAATATCCTGCGCCCGCATCAGGTAATCGACGGCGCCATTGTAATCTTTGGCTTCTTTAAGCAAAGTGGCTTTGAATTTGAGGACACGAATGAGGTTTTTTTTGATTTTAACGTCAGTGGGTTCCAAAGACCGCGCGGTTTCAAACTCGGCAATCGCCGGTTCCATCTGGTCGTTTTCAAAATAGACCAGCCCCAGGTTGTTATGCGCTTCAAAAGACCGCGGCTGCTTCAAAAGAAATTGGTTCCACACCTTGATGGCCGCCTGAATGCGGTTGTTCTTCTGCCGGAACAGCGCCCGCTCAAAAAGCTCCCGGTCGGCCCGGGTGATCTGTGCCGGCGGTGTGTCGAAATACGGCGCTTCGAAATACTGACTGACAGGGGTTCCGGTACAGGCACCGAGCAACAGCAACAGTCCTGCGATCCATAAGTGCAATAACGTTTTAAAATTCATAGTCATGGTTTTTCAGTTTCGCTCTTTTTTGGTTTTGCGTCAATTGTTCTTGACTTCGCTGGGAAAGTGCCTAATGTATAGACTTCACTAGGGGTGTTGTTCTAACTGAGACTTCCGCAAGGATGACCCTTTGAACCTGATCTGGATCATGCCAGCGAAGGGAAGTGAAGCGATCTTCATAAAAGATGTGCTGCAATTCCTTTAAGCTGCAATTTGCAAGACAGGTTGTGGCTTTTTTTATTGGCCTCGCTGCGGACATCTCCCTTAGAACAACTCTCCGAATAAATTTTTGCCACAATTAACATAACGGGTAAGATTGCAATTCCTTTAAGGATATAAAAAGATTCGGTGTAAAACTGAATGCTGTTTTTATATCGAGGATACCGGTGTCAGGTTATTCCCTGAACTTCATTCTAACCCTAAACGGTTCTCTTTGGTAAGAAGAAAAAAGTGACCGGAGATATTGGTGAAACTGATCATTAACGGAAAAGAACGCGACATGCGTTCCAGCCGGACGCTGACTGAACTGGTGCAGGAACTGGAAATCACCGCTCCCCATTTTGCCATGGCGCTCAACCAGCAGGTGATTCCAAAATCACAATATTCAGACACCGCTCTCAAAGAGGGGGATAAAGTGGAAATCGTGCACGCCGTCGGCGGCGGCGTCTGACATTATTCAATCATGAATTTCTGGGAGGAAATCAACATCCCATGGGAAATACCATCACAAGCACTGAAAAAAAAAGTAACCTGAAAATAGGCGATAAAACGTTCAAGTCCCGCCTGATCGTGGGAACCGGAAAATACGCGTCATTCGATGAAACCCGCATGGCCATCGAAATTTCCGGAGCGGAAGTCGTCACCGTCGCTGTCAGGCGCATTGAGCTGGACACCTCCAAGGACTCCATCCTCAATCACCTCGATCCCAAAAGGTACACGTTTCTGCCGAATACCGCCGGTTGTTATAACGTGAAAGAAGCCGTGATGACCTGCCAGCTGGCCCGCGAAGCGGGTCTTGGCAACTTCGTCAAGGTGGAAGTCATCGGCGATGAGAAAACCCTGTTCCCCGATAACGAAGCCACACTCGAAGCCTCCAAACTGCTGGTGGCCGACGGGTTTCAGGTGCTTCCCTACTGCACCGACGATGTCGTCCTGTGCAAAAAACTGGAAGACGCCGGCTGCGTCGCCGTCATGCCGCTGGCGGCGCCCATTGGCTCCGGTCTTGGCATCCGCAATCCGTACAACATCAAACTGATTTTAGAAGCGGTGCAAGTGCCTGTCATCATCGACGCCGGAGTCGGCACCGCCTCTGACGCCAGCCGCGCCATGGAGCTTGGTGTCGGCGGCCTCTTGATGAATACCGCCATCGCCGGGGCGAAAGATCCGTTGAAAATGGCGCAGGCCATGAAACTGGCCGTCGAAAGCGGCAGGCTGGCCTATGAAGCGGGCCGTATTCCGAGAAAACTATACGCCTCCGCCAGCAGTCCGCTGGAGGGGTTGATCGATATTTAACCGGCGTTGCCGCCAATGCGAACAGAAGCTGTTGTAAAGGGCTTGAGTGTGCCGCCATCCGAGAACGAGTTGAGACCTTCTGCCCACACGGCCAGTGGCGAGGGCATGAAGACCCGTTTGATAAAAGGAGTGGCCAAGGTCGAGCCGGGTTGGTTGCAGGTTTATTTGATCACCGACCGCAAACGGTTTGCAGAAGAGCATCTGCTTGAGAACATCGAAGCGGCGCTACAGGGTGGCATCCGCGATTTGCAATTGCGGGAAAAGGATTTGCCGTTAAAAGACCTGCATTCGCTGGCGGTGGTTTTGCGGCAAATGACCAAGCGTTACAACGCCAGGCTGTACATCAACGACCGGGTCGACATTGCACTCATGGTCGGCGCCGACGGCGTGCATCTGCCGGAAACAGGCCTGCCGGCAAACGAAGTCAAGGCCTGTTACCCGCATCTGTTGGTGGGTGTTTCGACGCATTCACTGGACGGGGCCAAACAAGCTCAAGAGGATGGAGCCGATTTCATCACCTTCAGTCCGGTGTATGAAACCGAGTCCAAAAAAGAATTCGGTCCGCCGCAAGGTTTGGACCGCTTGCAGGCAGTCTGCCGGGAAGTGGCTCTTCCCGTATTGGCTTTAGGAGGAATCAATAAAGACCGTATTCCCGCTGTTCTGGATAAGGGAGCGTCTGGAGTCGCTTTGATCTCCGGCATTTGGGACAGCGCCGACATAAAACAGGAATCCTTTAAATACATGCAATGCTTCGGAGGAGATAACCGACATGACTGATAAATCAAAAAGCAACGGGAGCCGCCTCAACCAGTTGACCACGCATCCCGTATCGCCCAATTCGAAAAAACTGTATATCGCAGGCTCCCTGCATCCGGACATCCGCGTGCCTTTCAGGGAAATCACCCTGACCGAAGCCGCGCCGCACACTGGCAATGGCCAAAGCGGCGGCAACGGCGCTGACAGCAAGGGACCGAAAGACTCGATCCTGGTTTACGACACCTCCGGTCCCTACACCGACCCCAATGTTAAAATCGACCCGCGCAAAGGACTAAAGCCCATTCGGGCAAAATGGATCGCAGACCGCGGCGATGTCGAGGCCTATGAAGGCCGCTCCGTCCTTCCCGTCGACAACGGCTACAAACGGCCCGAGCAAATGGAAGAGACTTTCCGCTTCAATCGCGACGAAGTTAAAATCCTGCGCGCCAAAGCGGGGAAAAACGTGTCGCAGATGCATTACGCGCGTCAGGGCATCATCACGCCGGAGATGGAGTTCATCGCCATCCGCGAGAATCTGCGGCGGGCGGAACTCGACTTCGATGCCGAACGGGAAAAACGCCTCCAGGGCAATTCATTTGGCGCCAGCATCCCGGAAGAGATCACGCCTGAGTTCGTGCGCGACGAAATCGCGCGGGGCCGGGCCATCATCCCAGTCAACATCAACCATCCCGAAGTGGAGCCGATCATTATTGGCAGAAACTTTCTTGTAAAAATAAACGCCAATATAGGCAATTCAGCGGTTTCCTCCTCCATCGAGGAAGAGGTGGAAAAAATGGTGTGGGCCACGCGCTGGGGCGCGGACACGGTCATGGATTTGTCCACCGGCAAGAACATCCACGACACCCGCGAATGGATCATTCGAAACTCCTCAGTCCCCATCGGCACCGTGCCGATCTATCAGGCGCTGGAAAAGGTCGAGGGCAAAGCCGAAGAGTTGACCTGGGACATCTACCGGGACACGCTCATCGAGCAGGCCGAGCAAGGCGTCGATTACTTCACCATTCACGCAGGCGTCAGGCTGGCCTATGTGCCGATGACAGCAAAACGCGTCACGGGAATCGTCTCCCGCGGCGGCGCCATCATGGCGAAATGGTGCCTCGCGCATCATAAAGAGAATTTCCTCTACACGCATTTTGAGGACATCTGCGAAATCATGCAGGCATACGACATCAGCTTTTCGCTGGGCGACGGCCTGCGCCCCGGCTCTTCCGCCGACGCCAATGACGAAGGCCAGTTCGCTGAACTCGAAACCCTCGGCGAACTGACGCAGGTGGCCTGGAAATACGAAGTGCAGACCATGATCGAAGGTCCGGGGCACGTGCCCATGCACCTCATTAAAGAAAACATGGAAAAGCAGCTTAAAGAATGCGGCGAAGCGCCCTTTTACACCCTTGGGCCTTTGACCACCGACATCGCCCCCGGTTACGACCATTTCACCAGCGGCATCGGCGCCGCCATGATCGGCTGGTACGGGTGCGCCATGCTCTGCTACGTGACTCCCAAGGAGCATCTCGGCCTGCCCAACCGCGACGACGTGAAGGAAGGCGTCATCACCTATAAGATCGCCGCCCACGCGGCGGATGTGGCGAAAGGCCATCCCGGAGCGCGTGCGCGGGACGACGCCTTGAGCAAGGCCCGGTTTGAATTCCGCTGGGAAGACCAGTTCAACCTGTCTCTCGATCCGGAACGGGCCCGTGCCTATCACGATGAAACCATGCCTTCGGATTCCGCCAAGGTGGCGCATTTCTGTTCCATGTGCGGTCCTCATTTCTGTTCCATGAAGATCACCCAGGACGTACGCGACTACGCCGAGCAAAAGGGCATCGAGGCGGAGAAAGCCCTTGAAGAAGGCATGCAGGAAATGTCCAAGACTTTCAAGGAAAAGGGAGGAAAAATTTACAACCCGGCATCTTAAAAAAGCGCAGTGGTGGAAAACACCTTCTCTTGCAGGAGGTGTTCCGCCCATTGCTTGACAAATCAGGGAATCCCACTAAAATAGGTCAATCTTAACAAATTCAGGCGCGTAGCTCAGGGGTAGAGTACTTGCTTGACATGCAAGGGGTCGGCGGTTCGAAACCGCCCGTGCCTATTTTTCAAAATCTTAAAGCTGAATTTGCACTCATTAAAAGTCCGGCAGCACCGGAGAGTGGAACCTTAATTTATGTAACACGATCAGCCCTTCCCAGGGAAAACCTCCTTCCTTCAAGCAGGTCATTTCCATCGAAATCCTGATTCTGGTTTTTTGATCGATGCGGACTTGATTGCGGCAGGCGCTGATAAATTTGAAAGTTTAAATGAACCAGAAAAGCGAAAATTACGATCTTGAAACCATCCGCCACAGCGCCGCGCATTTGATGGCGCAGGCGGTGAAGCAACTGTTTCCGGAAACCAAGGTCACCATCGGTCCTGTGATCGAAGACGGCTTCTATTACGATTTTTTCCGGGAAAAACCCTTCGTCCCCGAAGATCTTGAAAAAATCGAAGCCCGGATGAAGGAGCTTGCCAAGCAGGACCAGGAAATCGTCCGTCGGGAAATGCCGCGCGATGACGCGATCAAAATGTTTGGCGACATGAACGAATCGTTCAAGCAGGAGATCATCCAAGACATCGATTCCAACGACCCCATTTCCTTATACACCCAGGGCGAGTTCACCGACCTTTGCCGCGGCCCGCATGTGGGTTCGACCCAGGATTTAAAATCCTTCAAGCTCTTGCACACCTCCGCCGCCTACTGGCGCGGCGACGAACGCAACCCGGTGTTGCAACGCATCTATGGCACCGCCTGGCACAATGACAAGGAACTTCGCACTTACCTGCGCCGCCTGGAAGAAGCCAAAAAACGCGATCACCGCAAACTCGGCAAGGAGCTGGATTTGTTCTCGGTGACCGATGAAATCGGTCCCGGCCTCATCCTCTGGCATCCCAAGGGCGCGAGAATCCGTGGCCTGATCGAGGATTTCTGGAAAAAGGAGCATTTTAAAAACGGCTACGAAATGGTGTACAGCCCGCATGCGGCCAAGCTCGACCTCTGGAAAACCAGCGGCCACACGAATTTTTACAAGGACAATATGTTCTCGCCCATGGAGATCGAGGGCAAAGAATATGTCATGAAGCCGATGAACTGTCCGTTTCACATCCAGATTTTCCAGACCCGGCTTCGAAGCTACCGCGACCTTCCCATCCGCTTTGGCGAACTGGGAACCGTGTACCGCTACGAGCGTTCCGGCGTTCTGCACGGCCTCCTTAGAGTGCGTGGGTTCACCCAGGACGACGCGCATTTGTTCTGCCGCCCCAGCCAGATTGAAGAAGAACTGGTCAAAGTGCTGGGGTTTATCCTGTTTATTCTGCGCTCCTTCGGATTCAACGAATACAAAGTGTACCTCAGCACCCAGCCGGAAAAGTTTGTCGGCGAACAGGACGATTGGGAAAAAGCCACCAGCGCTCTCAAAAACGCTCTGGAGAAAAGCCAGCTGGAATACGAAGTCGATCCCGGCGAAGGCGTGTTCTACGGACCCAAGATCGACATCAAGATCAAGGACAGTCTCAACCGCTACTGGCAGGTTTCTACCGTACAGGTGGATTTTAATCTTCCCCAGCGGTTTAACATAAGCTATATTGAAGAGGACGGTCAGCGTCGGCAACCGATCATGCTGCACCGGGCCCTGATGGGTTCTCTGGAGCGATTTTTTGGCTGTTTGATCGAGCATTACGGCGGCGCTTTTCCCCTGTGGCTCGCTCCCACCCAGGTCATCCTGCTTCCGATAACCGATAACCAGCATCCTTATATCGAGGAACTGGCCAAACGGCTGGAAAGCGAGGAAATCCGGGTGGAAAAAGACTTGCGAAACGAAAAGATTGGGTTCAAAATCAGGGAGGCCCAATTACAGAAAATCCCTTACATGATCGTCGTGGGGGACAAAGAAGTCGAATCCGAAACCCTGGCGGTTAGAAAACGCCGATCCAAGGAATCGCGAACGCTGGATTTTGCCTCGTTTCTTGAGGAAATCAAAGCCGAGATACAGGAAAAGACCATCGATAGTCCAGAATAACTTTTTAGAGGAGATTCTTTAATTAATAAGAAACAGCGCATCAACAATATGATTCGGGTTAAAGAAGTCAGTTTGATCGGCGATGACGGTGAACAAATAGGCGTTATCCCCACTGAAGAAGCCATCAACATTGCGATGGAAAGAAATCTGGACCTCGTGGAAGTGGCACCCAATGCGGTCCCTCCGGTTTGCCGGATCATGGATTTCGGCAAGTTCAAATACCGCCAGAGCAAGCGGGCGCATGAAGCCAAAAAGAATCAAAAGGTGGTTCACCTCAAGGAAGTCAAATTCCGCCCCAACACCGATCAGCACGACTTCGATTTCAAACTGAAGCATGTGATGCGTTTTCTGGAAGCGGGCGATAAGGCCAAGGTGGTGATTTTCTTTAAAGGCCGCGAGATTGTGCACCGCGAAGGCGGAGTGCGGGTTCTCGAGCGGGTCACCGCCGCCACCGAAGAAGTGGCGGTCGTTGAAAGCCCGCCCAAGCAGGAAGGCCGCACTTTGATGATGATCCTGGCGCCCAAGGGAAAAAAGAAAGCCACTTGAGTCTCATAAAAAACGGAATTGCAAACAACGAGAGATCTTCATGCCAAAAATGAAAACCAACAAAGGCGCCGCCAAGCGCTTCCGGAAAACCGGAACTGGAAAAATAAAATTTAATCACGCGTTCACCAGCCATATTTTGACAAGCAAAACTACCAAGCGAAAACGCAATTTGAGAAAAAGCGAGACGATGGCGCCGGGAGACGCAAAGCGGATGAAAGTCCTCCTCCCGTAAATCAGCGTCAATAAAAACCAGAGGAGAAAGTAAATGCCACGAGCAGTCAATGGAACCGTCTCCAGGAGACGGCGAAAAAAAATACTCCGTTTAGCCTCCGGCTTCCGCAGTATTCGCAGCAGAGCCTTCAGGAAGGCAAGAGAGTCTGTCGAAAAAGGCCTGACCTACGCCTACCGGGACCGAAGAGTCAGGAAACGCGACTTTAGACGCCTGTGGATCGCCCGAATCAATGCGGCGGTACGCGCCGAGGGCCTGACCTACAGCAAGTTCATGCACGGCTTGAAACTGGCCAACATCGACCTGGACCGCAAAGTTCTTTCCGATATGGCCATCAACAATCAGGAAGCCTTCCAGACGTTGACCAAAACAGCGCAGGCAAAATTGGCTTAGCCCTCATATTTGAGGGCACACTGCCCTTCATTTCCGCAGGGCGTTTGACAGAATCCTCCCTTTATGATTCAAACCATCGAAAAGCACCAACAGGACTTTGATGCCCGAATTGGCGCATCCACTTCACTCGACGAGTTGAAGCAAATGCGTATCGAGTTTCTGGGCAAAAAGGGCTGCGTTTCCCAATTCATGAAGGACCTGCGTTCCGCGCCGCCTGAAGAAAAACCCGCCCTTGGCAAACACATCAATGAACTTAAAGAACACATCGAGCGGCTGCTGACGGAAAAAACCGAGGAACTGGAAAAAAAAAGTGCAGGCGCTTCCGGCGCGGTGGCAGGATTCGATGCCAGCCTGCCAGGGAAAAAAGAAATCGCAGGCTCCACCCACCCCATCACCGAGATGCTCGATGAGATCACCTCCATCTTTTTCAGTCTGGGGTTCCAGGTGGAAGAGGGTCCTGAAATCGAAACCGATTATTATAATTTTGAAGCGTTGAACATCCCCAAGGACCATCCCGCGCGGGACATGCAGGACACGTTTTATATTGAAGAGGAAGTGGTCCTCAGAACCCACACCTCGCCGGTGCAGATCCATGTCATGGAAAAGCAGAAGCCTCCCCTTCGCATCATAGCACCCGGAAAGGTCTACCGCTGCGATTCGGACATTTCGCACACGCCCATGTTTCACCAGATCGAAGGCTTGATGGTCGATGAAAATATTTCCTTCAGCCATCTCAAGGGAGTGATTCAGATCTTTCTGCATCAGGTATTCGGCGAAAAGACCGAGGTGCGCTTTCGCCCCAGTTTTTTCCCCTTCACCTGCCCAAGCGCCGAGGTGGACATTCAATGCGTCATCTGTTCGGGAAAAGGCTGCCGGGTGTGTTCCAACTCAGGCTGGCTGGAAATTCTGGGAGCCGGAATGGTGGACCCGGCGGTGTTCAAATCCGTGGATTACGATCCGGAACGATGGACCGGGTTCGCGTTCGGTCTGGGCATCGAACGCATCGCCATGCTCAAGTACGGCATCAACGATATCCGCCTGTTTTTCGAGAACGATCTCAGATTCCTGAAGCAATTTTAACCCCCTGCTCCCGGCCTGACTTCATTTCACCTCTAAAAAAATAAAAAAGGGAACAGGGCAAACACCCTGTTCCCTCTATGAGGCTACGTAGAACTTCTATTCGTACCTGAACTGTCCTACCAAGCCCTGCAATTCGCCTGCAAGGTGAGACAATTCTTTTGCGGCGGTTTGAGTTTCCTGAGAACCTTGCGTCGTGCTTTGCGCCGCCTCGGCCACACTGGTTATGTTCTGGGAAATCTCCTGTGTTCCTTTCGCGGCTTGCGTCACATTGCGCCCGATCTCGTTGGTCGTGGCGGTCTGCTCCTCCACCGCGCTGGCGATGGTGCCGGAGATATCGTTGATTCTGACAATCACCTCGCTGATCTCGGCAATGGCTTCGACTGCTTCCTGCGTATCGGTCTGAATGGCGCCGATCTTGGCACCGATTTCTTCCGTCGCATTGGCCGTCTGATTGGCCAGATCCTTCACCTCATTGGCCACCACCGCGAAGCCCTTTCCGGCTTCCCCTGCACGCGCCGCTTCGATCGTCGCGTTCAGGGCCAAAAGGTTGGTCTGCTCCGCAATGGAGGTGATGACCTTGATCACCTGCCCGATCTCTGCCGAGCTTTCGCCCAGCTGTTTGACCTTTTCATTGGTGCGTTGCGCAACTTCTACCGCGCTTGTGGCGATGCGTGCCGCCTCGTTTGAACTTTGCGCAATCTCCTTGATGCTGGCGCTCATTTCTTCCGATCCTGTCGCCACCGTTCCCACATTGGAACTCACCTCTTCCGAAGCGGCAGACACCATTCCGGCCTGAGCCGAGGTCTCTTCCGCATTGCTGGCCATTTGCTGGCTCACCGCGGACAGCTGCTGGGACGAACCGGCAAGGGTCTCGGCATTTTTGCCAATATTGGAAACACTCGTGCGCAGGTTGCCCAGGAACTTCTCCAGCCCCTCTCCCATCTGGCCGATGGCATCTTCTCCTTTCACCGGAACCTCACGGGTCAGGTCGCCCTGGCTGGCGGCGTGGACCACTTCCAGCATGCTGTCTACTTTTTTGCGCAGTTCCGCAGCCTGGGCTTTTTCGCGGTCAGAGGCTTCCCGGGCGGTTTTTTCGGTGGCCAGCCTTTCCGTTATGACTTCCCAGGTCACCATGGGTCCCAGATAGTTTTGCTTGTCATCGTAAATGGGACTCACCAGGAGATCAAGAATTTCAGAACCCAGTTGGATTTGCGCCTTGTGCGGCAGATTTTTCGGGTTGGACAATATTTTATGTTGCAGGTCCGGGTTCTTGTGAAAAATATCAATGGACTGGCCTATCATATTGTTCACCTTAACTGGAAGGTATTGCTCCAGTGCTTTAAGGGTCTTGTAAGAGGCTGGATTCATGTACTGCAATTTTAAATCCTGGTCGGTGCACATGACATTAATCGGTGCATTTTCCATCATGGAATTCACACGCGCCATTTCCGCATCGGCTTTGCTTTTCTCAACCGCCTGACTGAACATGCCCTTTAAATTGGCCTCGAACTCGCCTTGCAGGCCAAACTTGTCCGAGGCAGGAATATTCCCCTTTAGCAGGGAATCAGTATCTTTCAGAAAGTTTTTGACGCTGTGGAGCAGACCGTTAAAAGACTGCGAGAGCCGCCCGATTTCATCCTGAGAACGCACGGTCAATTCGTGCATGGTCTTCAGTTTGCCGGCGGCAAAATCCTCCAGCCCATTGGTCAGAGCCGCTATGGGATTGGTCAATGCCCGGGCGCTCCAGAAACCAAACATCAATATCACAATTGCACATACTCCGGCGGTGACAAACAGTTGATTTTCTATAGAAATAATAGGCGCGTTGATCTCCGAATCTGGCATGCGGGCCAGAACCGACCAATTCATCCCAGGAAAACCCAAAGCGCCACCAAGATGTGCAAAGCCCGCGGCCTGAACGATTTTCTTGCGTGCGTGCAGGGCATATTCAAAACCCGACTGTTTTTCCTTAGCCGCTTTGACCGCCGCAGACACGCCCTTTTCCGCCAGATTCAGTTTGGCAAATACAGTTAAATCGCGTTTGATGCCATTTTCCGATCCCTTGCCTTCGGCAGGATCAAAATCAACGATCACCGCGCCTTTATCATCCAGCAGAGTGAGTTCAACATTGGCCATCCCCTGGTTTTTCAATTTCCCGTATGCGGCTGTGAAAACCTCTTCTACCAGGGAAAACTTCGCGTAATTATGCCAAATGGCGACGACATCGCCTTTTGCATCCGTAACCGGCGCCGCAAAGCCAACGGTCATCCCGTCCTCGCCGGGATAGGCTGTTTTAACATCCGCGTCTGCATGCAACGGCACAATGACGGTTCCCGAGAAAGCGCTGTTCCCCCCTGTATTCCCCGCCTGACTGGTGTAAAACTTTTTTTGCATCACATCATGAAACCAGGAAGCATTTTTATAGTTTTTGGCGTAAAGGCTCTCGGAAACGATTCCCTTCCCCTCCTGATCCTTGCTATTGACCGCGATAACATTGCCGTCGAGATCCACCAGCAGGGTCAAAAAATAGATGTCGTAGGTATCCACATAGTTGTTCATGGCAGAGACGATGGGGCTCTCGGCCTTATACCAATGATCGCGATTGCGAAGAATGGTGTTGAGTCCAAACGCCTGAACGTCTCCATAACGTTCAAACAGATTGCGGTCGATTTTATCAGCGATGTTTTCCGCCACGCTCCGGAGACTGCCGGCGTTAATATTACGGATGTCATTAAAGGCAATATTGCTCATAATCATGACCGCCCCCAGGGGCACCATGCCGATCATCAGATACAAAATGACCTGCTTCCACTTGAGACTCAAATTTTTCCAAACACTCATAACTTTCTCCCCGTAAAGTTAAGTTAATAATGCTGCTGTCGTCGTCGCACCAGCAAAGTAATGTTTTCCTAACCTGTATTCGATACAATAAAAGCTTTGCCAAGGCCCGGCTGATCCCGGGGAAAACCCTATTTGGGGCGTTCTATCTCGAATCCATCAGGAAAAAAATCCGGTCCAGTCATGACCCATCCCAATGAAAGTAAATGTACGGTTTTCCAGTGATAAATCAATTTTAGTGCAATTTAAAACACTTACTGTAATTTTCCATAGTCAATGTAAGCCATTAATTTTAAAAGGTCAATTTTATTTTCCGCAAATCTGACCCAAAAAACCAGAATACCGGACAATAGCAAGCCTGGAATTCCTTACAATATTTGTCTCTCTGGAAAGCCTTTGAAAGTTCCAAATATCCTCAAAAAAACCGTTCCCGTGGCCGTGGGTCTTGTCGTCCTGGGTTATCTCACCCTCTATTTCGTCATCAACCAAACGCCGCAGTGGATTCCTGAAAACCTGACGCGTTTGGCGCGTCAGGCGGATCTATTGGAAAACCCCGAAGCCAAGCGCTGCTTCGAATGCCACAAAGAAATTTATGCCGCCTGGAAAAAGAGCCGACATGCAATTGCGTGGGTCAGCGAAACTTACATCGAAGACTCAGAAAACCGGAGCAAAGAAAAATGCCTGCCTTGTCACATCCCGCGGCAAGTAAAAAATGGCGAAAAACCACAGCCCCGGCTGGATCACCGTGACGACGGCATCTATTGCGTCCCCTGCCATGTGATCGACGGCAAAATGCACGGCCCCTATGATTTATTCTCACCGCCGCATCCGACGCAAAAGAATTTGCAGTACCGGGAATCCAAGTTCTGCGGCTCCTGCCACGAAAAAACGTTTGAGGAGTGGAAGATTGCAGGCGTTGAAGACACCTGCCAATCCTGCCACATGGCCCGCACGGAAAGTCGGCTGGTACAAAAACCGGTATTGAGCTGGCTGCATTCGAAAAAACAGGTGGGCGACCACAGCTTCCCGCACGGAGAAATCACGCAGGAGGACCTTGCGGTGACCGGTGAAATTTCCGGCAAAGAATTCATCGTAACGCTGCTCAACCAAAAAATCCCGCACCGGGTGCCCACAGCCGACAATGGCGATCCCAGGCTCTACCTCTATGTCCGCTTTCTCGATGATTCGGGCCAGGAGGTGGATCGATTCAAGGAAATTCTGGCGCCACAACAGGACACTGCCCTGCTTTATGGCAAAGAAGCGCGTTTTCAATACCCTTTGACAGCCCCAGTGCGAAAGGTGGAGATTTCCCTGCAATACAAACCCGCCTGGAGCAAAGACAAGAGCGAATGGCGTCAGCTGTCTTATCCTGTGACTGGTGATTCCGGTTGATCCGGTGGCGACATTTGTTTTAAATTTAAAGGCACATCCCATTTCCCTTAAGAAGGAGGTTTTATGCGCACGTCCCTGATCAACTCGCTCCTATTCACGCTAATGCTGTTTCTCATCCCCCTGCAGTTGCAGGCAAAGGACATGGTGGTCAAAGCGCCGCCGGAGTCGCTCGGCAAATACTATCCACCTGAAAGCAAAGAACCCAAATGGATTCAGCAAATGCACAAGATGAGCGGCAACCTCGGCGGGGTGTTCGTCAACCTCAGGGAAAAGGACTGGGACAATCTCGACAAAAACGCCGACCAGTTTGTCGAATCCTATAAAGAAGCCTCTGAAATGGTTCCGGAATGGGAGGAGTATTTCGATCTGAAAGCCGCTAAGGAATTCGCCGCCGCCGCCAAAACGCATGACGGGGAAAAAATCGGCAAGGCCGTCGGCGCTGTCGGCAAAACCTGCGGCAAATGTCATGCAGACAACTCCATCTCGGTGTGGACCCGTTTTCACTGGCCCTCGTTTCACAAGATCAAGATCACCGACCCCATCGAAGAGAAGGAACTGGACTTCGGCAAATACATGGGGCTGCTTTCCGGCACGTTCAAGGGAGTCACGGTGAATTTTAAAGAAGGCCAGTACGACCGGTCGCAAAAAGCCTTGCGAGCTTTCAAATCCCGGTTCATGGAATTGAAATCCACCTGCTCCAAATGCCACACCACAGACGACGTGAAGCTGTTCTACGTTGGGGAAAACGTGGCGCAGGCTTTCGACGGACTGCAAAAAGAACTGACAGCGGAAAAACCGAATCCAGGGAATTTCTGGAAAAATGTGGGAATTTTAGGCAAACAGGGATGCAAGAACTGCCACCTGACGCATCGGTCTTACGCGATGATTCAGGAGCGCTGGGAAGAAAAATAACCTTAAGGAAACATCGCAGTAAAGACCGCACAAAAAAAGACGGCAGGTGTTACCCTGCCGTCTTAATTTTCTATTGCTGCAAATCAACTTATCGATATTTAAACTGCTTGACCAGCCCTTGCAATTCGACCGCCATTTTCGATAATTCGGCGGAAGCCCCCTGCGTGTCCGAAGCTCCCTGCGTCGTGCTTTGCGCCGCCTGGGACACACCGGTGATGTTCTGCGCGATTTCCTGAGTTCCCCGCGCCGCTTCCGCCACATTGCGGCCAATTTCGGCGGTGGTCGCCGTCTGCTCTTCCACGGCGCTGGCGATCGTGCTGGAAATGTCGTTGATCTTGTTGATGACCTCGGAAATTTCAGCAATGGCAGCCACCGAGCTTTCTGTGTCTCCTTGAATGGCTTCGATTCTGGCGCTGATGTCTTCAGTCGCCTTGGCCGTCTGGTTGGCCAAATCTTTCACCTCGTTCGCCACAACCGCAAAGCCTTGGCCCGCTTCGCCTGCACGCGCCGCTTCGATCGTCGCGTTCAAAGCTAAAAGATTGGTCTGCTCCGCGATGGAGGTGATGACTTTTATCACCTGACCGATCTCAGCCGAACTCTCGCCTAATTTGGTGATCGTGGCGTTGGTATTTTTTGCCACTTTCACCGCCTCTGTAGCCACACGCGCCGCTTCGTTGGCGTTTTGCGCAATCTCTTTAATACTGGCGCTCATTTCCTCCGCTCCGGTGGAGACGGTTTGTACATTTTTACTGACTTCGTCTGAAGCGGCGGAAACCACGCCGGATTGAGCCGAAGTTTCTTCCGCATTGCCCGCCATCTGCTGGCTGACCGCCGTCAATTCCTCAGCCGAAGAAGACAGCGTTTCCGCGTTATGCCCGATGGCTTGAATATTGCCACGCAGTTTTTCCAGAAGCTGAGACAGGCCTTCTCCCATCTGACCGATAGCATCTTCACCCTTGACTGTCACCTCACGAGTCAGGTCTCCTTCCGCCGCGGCGGATACGACCTCCAGCATGGAGTTCACCTTTTGGCGTAACTCTTCCGCCTGAGTTTTTTCCCTCTCCGAAGCTTCCTTGGCCGCATTTTCATTGTTCACCAATTGGGTGACCACTGCCCAACCCGCCATGTATCCAATAAGCTCCCCCTTTTGATCGGAAATAGCGGCGACATTGAGATCGAGAATTTCATCTCCCAACTGGATTCGGGTTTGATGTGGAAGATTCTTGGGATCGGATAAAAACTTTCTTTGGTGAGCAGGATTTTTATGGAAAACATCTATCGTTTGACCGAGTACCTGATCCGCTTTCACGGGCAATAAATGCTCGAGTTGTTTAAACGTTCTTTGCGACGCTGGATTCAAATACGTAAGCTTCAAATCTGTGTCCGCGTACATGATGTT
>JAJDBE010000012.1 GCA_029261515.1 Nitrospinaceae bacterium
CATGTTCAGAATTACCGTCGTCCCGACCAAAAGTTGGTCGTTATCGGCAATTCCGGCTTAATTTTTCTCCCCGAGGCTTAATTGGCCTTCGTGGAGCGTTTCCCCGGCCGCGATAAATCGCAGGCTTACCGTCGCCGCATCCTGGCTGGCGTTGTGCAGGTAAACCGCGTATCGACGCTGGCCTTCCATTCTGACGGTGACGAATCCCGTACCCGCCGCCACCGATGTGCCCTGACTTTCCCGCTGGGCGAATCCGTTGAACCAGATATCCCGATCGTTAAAGGTTGCGACAATTTCGACCGGGTTTTCGGACGTAAGGTCGAAATCGAGAACCATCAACGGGCCGGACGAGTTAAGACTGACGGAGCCCGCCAGTTCACTGAGATTTAGCGCCATGCTGTCCTCGCTGGACAGCATGCCCGAAACATCGGTGTCGGACATCGTGCCAACGAGACTGGTCACATCGGTAAATGCCTGGCGCGACGCCTGGTCCGAGCCGATCAGCGACACTGTCAGCACGACGCCGGCAGCAAACGAAATGCCGTATCGAACCAGCGGCAGGCCGAATACGCCGGCCAGGAGATCCGACAATCCGCCCGCGTTGCTATTGCTGTCGTTTTCCGTTCGCACATGGCGCATGACCGGGTGGCGCAAATCGCCAGGCGGCGTGAGAGCCTCCATGGAGGACATCTCGTTGCTGATTGCGGCGAGCTCGTACCGAAGCGCTTTCGCATCGGCATTCTCTGCAACGAATGCTTTGAGCAATGCCCGGTCGTCAGCGGATATCTCGTCGTCGATTTCCGCGTTAATCAGGTCGACGTATTTCTGTTCGATCGTCATTACAAAAGCTGCCTGTGCGTCAGCGCCTCTTTGAGCCGTTGCCGACCGGAATACAGCCGGGACTTCACCATTTTTTCCGGGATTGCGAGAATTTCACTAATTTCCAGGTAGTTACAGTCCATAAAATGCTTCAGTACGATGACCACTCGATAGTCCGGTTTGATCGTCATTAATGCGGACTGGATCTGCCGATTGCGAATTTCCTGTTCCATCTCAGCAGCCGGCCCGCGCGTTTCCGTTTCGGGTTCCTGGGTCAGTTCCTCGGTCCTGGATCGTTTCTTCAGGCAGTTGACGGATTCGTTGAGTGCAATACGGTAAACCCAGCTGAAAAACCTGAACTTCGGATTGAAATCATCCAGATGTTCATACGCATTCAAGAATACCGTCTGCGTCACGTCCCTCGCGTCATCGGCGTTGTCGAGCATCCTGTACGCTGCGTTGTAGACCGGTTTTTCGTACCGGATCAGTAACGTTTCAAAGGCCTTGCTGTCGCCTGTCCTGCTTCTCTGAACCAGGTCAGTATCATCTGACTTACCCATACATACCGTCCGTGGCTGAGAAAGTTGGTCGCGCAGGGCAAAAAAACGGGTTGGGAGCAGGCAACACGGGCACAGCAAGACGTTCGGCAGGGCCGACTGTCTCAAAAACGAGCTGATTACTCCCAATAGACAGGATGACGCCAACCTCCCCAGACGCGCCTGTTTTCGGTCCCCGGGGACCGTTAAATGCCGGTTACGCTTCTATGTCGAATATCGCATTGAACCCCGAGTAGCGAAAAACATCCTTGATGTGATTATTCACATTTATTATTTTCAGGCCGGGTCCGTCCGCGGCCAGTCTTTTTTGTGTCTTAAGCAGGACGCCAAGCCCCGCACTCGATATATATTCAAGCTCCGCGAAGTCGAGCGTTTTCGCTTCTGCCACAGCGTCCATGAAATCCTGCGCTTTTTCGCACTGCGCGGCGTCCAGGCGCCCTTTGCACATGACGTGGCCGCTGTCCCCAAAACTGATATCGAACATTATTTATCCAGGTCCCTTGGTAAATGTTATCCGGCTTTGCCTGTCCTCGTAATGATAATCGAGCTTGTCCACCATGTGACGAATCAGGTGTAGTCCGAGGCCGCCAACCTTGCGTTCCTGGAGTGGTGCACTGACGTCGACATCACGCTTCTTGCTCACATCAAAATCGTCGACGTCGTAGTCCGTGATCATCACTTTGACGCCATCCCCTTCAAGGTCGATATCGAGAAGGATGGTGTTCATGTTGCCCGGGTTGTACTTCACCATATTGGTGAAGAGTTCTTCTACGACAAAATGGACCGGGTACCTGACCGGCTCCTCTGTGCCGTTCGACTCGAAAAAAGATTCTATGAAATCGTAGATGTCTTTCAGTGAATCGATACGTCTGACAATTTCCAGTTCCATCAATAGACGTCTTTTGTGGCACGTGTGCGGCTCACTTATTCGAACGTGGTCGGTTCCACGATTCTTGTTGGACCGTCTTGATCGTGCCAGATGTAACTATAAGCGTTTGCCGGATTTATTTCCCTGTTGGCAGAAATCGCGTCGCCCCGGGCCGGATATGTCACTTATCTGGGAAAAAAGACGCTTATCGGGAAAATCAGCTTAGTTTTCACGCCGGATCAGCACAACCGTAATGTCGTCTGCTTGTGGCACAGTGCCGCCGTGATCGTAGGTCGCGCCCATGATGCGACTCACCAGATCCTCCATGGAACCCGCGTGGCATTCGTCGACAACATTGACGATACCGTCCTGGCCAAACTGCTGGCCGGATTCGTTCTCGTACTCATAAATGCCGTCGGAAATCAGCCCGAGGATATCGCC
>JAJDBE010000013.1 GCA_029261515.1 Nitrospinaceae bacterium
CCCTTCATATTCGTTGCCGATGCCGTTGTCGTTGTGGCAATGCTCACATTGAACACTGGGGATTGCCAGCGTAAATTTGTGCAGGAGGGGGTATCCCCGTTTATTTTTAAGCCCCTTGGCCGCGCTTTTGGCTTGCAAGAGATTTTTGTTTTCCAGATTGTGTTTTTGTTGCAACGATTGGATGGCCCGGTCGTGAGTCAGCGTTTGCCCATCGTTTGCATAGACCATGTGGCAGGCGGCGCAACCGGTGGCGCGGAAATCTCCCGGACGGTGCGGCGATTCTCCTTGCAGGTGACAACGCAGGCATTTGGTGCGCAAAAACTCATCGACCAGATGTCCCTTCTCCTTCGGAGGATAGGCTTCTTCCTTTTTTTCAAGGTCAGGATGCAGGGAGTAAACAGGCTTTCCGTAGGCTTGCGCTCCCCAGGCGTAGCGGGTGACGTTGATCATACTTTTGGCCGTTGCCATGGAGGAACCGGTTACTTTTTCGATTTGTTCCGCATGGCATTTACCGCAGAATTTGTCCGCGTGTTCCAGGTCCGAGGGATTGGCGACCAACCCTTCATGCGCTTTGGGCAGAGTTTTAGCGCGGCGGTTGCCATTATGACACTGGGTGCAGCGGAATTTATGGTTGGAGCTGATTTCTTCAATGCCCCTATGGCAATGCAGGCATCGGCGGTCTTCCTCCAATTGGACCACTTTTCCAAATACATCTTCCAGAGAGAAATTGGAATCGCGGTAAGCCTTTTCGATGAATTTGTTTGAGTCCGCGTAGGAAAAGAATTTCAGACCGTCTACAGTGATTCCGGGTTTCAATATTTGCGGCGAAGTGGCCTGAAAACCGCGCACCGGGAAAAAGGGATCTCGGAAGTCCCCGGAATCCGCATATTGTTTTTCCATAAAACTCGGAACGTTGACCATGCGTTTTTCCTGAGGCGAGAAGGGCGGCGGTCCTGCAGGAGTTTTTTCCTGCACGGACTCTATCAAAGGTTCTTCTTTCGGATAGGTGGCAGGCGGCGCTTCTTCGACAAAAGTGGATTCGGAAATGCTCTTTTTTTCCTCGGTCAATTCGGTGTTCTCGGATGGCAGCGGCCACTGGAAAAACCCAGGCTCTTCGGTTTCCTGGTCGCTTTGGGTTTCCGGCTCGGTGATGATATCGGGTGCAGGGAGATTCTCTTGTGTCTCCACAGGTCCCGGCCATTGACCATATAACGAGGAAAAGGAGATGCCTATTGTCAAAAGAACGATGAGCAGGACAAACGGGATTTTTTTGGGTAAGACCATGCGATAGATTTACTGTTGAGTTAAGATTTTATTCCTGAGTTTACGATGCGCGATTTTTTTTTCGAATGCGTAACTTTTTCCCATATTCTGATAAATGGGATCTGCGTAGCGGTCGTGACAGGGAATACAATTGCCCACTCGCAGAATGCGGGTGATTTCCTCTTGATTTAAAGGCCGCGCTCCGGTTTGACCGGTTCCCGCCAGGGGTTCTCCCCGGATGGTGACTTTTGCATCCGGAGCATAGCCGGATTGATGCTGAACGATCTCGGACCGGATCACGGGTTCTACGGCATCATTTTTCCCCGAAGAGCTTTTATTTAACAAGATCGCCCCTTCTCCCAATCCCAGAGTTTCAGGCGATAAATGACAACTGGCGCAGGAGCGGACGTTTTTGCTTATGGAATGCGGTGTCACGGAATAAGCCAGGTTGGCGCCTGAATAACCATGCGGATTGGTGAACCGCCAGTCCTTGTAACGGTTATGCGTGTCGCCGTTTCCCCCCAGTGCGGCCAGAGGGTTGCCTTTTTCGTCCAAAACGGTAAGGGGTCTCGGAATTTGCGGCAGCATGGGAGCCACTTTTCCTCTGGGACCCACCATGAGCCCCGGAGTTTTGACGTCGAATGAATCGGCTGATAGTTTCCAGGAATTTTTCGAGCTTGATGAATCCTGGGTGGATTTGATGGGATCAAACAAGGCATGGCATCCCTTGCACTCCGGAACCCATTGCGAATGACAGGCGGTGCATTCCAGTTTGTCGTTGTGGGCGGCGATGGCATGGCCGCCCTTTTTTGCCCGCAGAACCGGAGTGGAAAACTTCCGCCCGCTGCGCTTCCCCAATGTGACCACCTGATTTTTTTCTAATTTGACGTTGGTCATTTTTTGTTGGCGGGCGGAGAGGATCATTTTATCCTTAACAGCATTGGTCCAGCCATTGTAGTGACGGCTCAAGCGGATCACCCGGTCATCGGGATCGGTCACTTCCGCAGTTGCGGGCGGCGTACCGGGGCTGCCGTGACAGGTTTCGCAACGGATTTCAACGGCCTGGTTTTGCTTGGAATAGAGGTTGCCGTCGCCCATGATATCATACTGGGTATGGCAGTCAATACACTCGAATCCCTTTTCAAAATGGACATCCTGAAGCACCTGTCCCTGCCCGGGAAAAGACAGAACATTTTCAATTTCCAGGGGCTCCTGTTTTATCTGACCCGGTCCCGTGGCTTTATGGCATTGCGTACAAATCGCGTTTGGTGTCAGCGTGGTCATCTTGTGAAACGCAGGGTGCCCCTTTTCCGTTCGCGGGATAGTAGGGTCGCCTCCTTTATATAATGCGTCTGGCGAATAGGAAAAATGACAGGCGGCGCATCCCTGTGAACGGTATTGCCCCGGCGCCGGTGGAGAATCCAGATGGCATTGAAAGCACCGCTGCCGAAGCAGACTGTCGCCGATGTGGCGGGAAACACGCGCGGTCTTGGACGGACCTAACAGATGTGAATATTGTCGCCCTTCAAGTGCAGTGGAAAAGGGCAGGGCTTCCAATTGAGGCAACGCGCCCCGGTCCAGAGGGACCGTGCCATCGTCATCTCGAATGGAATACACGCCGTGTTTGGCGGCTCGCGTACTTTGCGCGGCCCACTGATAGCGCAGTCCGGAAATCATCCCCGCCATCGTCGCCATCATGGATTTTTTTACCCGCTGAATGTGGTTGCGGTCGGCTTGCGAGTGCCCTGAATGACACTGCAATTGCCCGCAGGATTTTTCAACGACGGTAAGGCTCGATGGATTGCGTTTTCCCGTGCCGGCGTTGGGATCGTAGATCAGCGTGGCGTGGGCATCCCTCTGGTCCACCGAGTCGCCGTTGCCGCCATGACACACGGTGCAGCCAAACTCCCGCGGGTGCCCGGCGCTGACTTCTTCGATGCCGTCGTGACAGGTGATACATTTTTCCTGATAGTGCCCGCGGTAACTGGAAACGGAAGTGCCTGCGGAACCTTTCAGAACGGCGGTGACGTCGAGGCTTTTAATGCGGGGATAGGGGGCTAGGGGTTTCTTTCCCTTTTCGGTCTGCATTTTGTTAAACAACTGCTGCCAGGTCTGCCAGTCGTTTTCCGCCGCTTGAACGGCAAAGGCGGACAAAACCGCCGCAACAAAAAAAAGAAGACCGGTGCGCAATTTAAACACGTGAATAGGCTTGCAGAGTGAGTGGGAAGTGGAGTTGACTTTTCTGGAGCATATCGAAATAAACAGGGACTCTACTATCTATATACCACTTCCACCCGCTCAAGAAAATCGCAAAGATCGTTCACCGAGGTTTGAATTTTTTCAACACTTTTTTCTTTGCCGGAATTTTCCAGAGACAAGCCGATAGCGCTAATAAAGTCAAACCCATAACCCGAACCTGATCCTTTTAGCGTGTGTCCCAGCCGTGTAATCCATTCAAAATCGGCCCGTGCCAAGGCCTCGTTTATCCCCTGGATATCTTTCTGGCGGTTTTTAAGATAGCCGGGGATGAGTTCTTCAAGGTCGGGGTCTATTTCAACAATGATCCTTCCAGGTCTTTCCGCATCCTGAGTCATATCCCACTCGCGTCGTTTAGAGGTCCAATGAGTGTGGTTAAAAAGAACTGATTTGCAAGGAAACTACCACGTAATCTAATATCGGTAAACCTAATTCTCTGCGATCAAAAATACAGAACCTTTAGACTTTGATACAGGTTTTGATTTGCACCGAACTTAAAAATCCAGCCCGCCTTCCTGCCGCTGGATCAAGAGCAACCGGTTCCAGCGATAACCCAAACGACGAGAACAAAAAAGGAAGGATGGTTTATTTACCGATTCAGCCGGCAACGGGAATTTCTTCGACCAGTAAGGCCAGCGGCCAGAGGGACAGCACGGTTTTAAGATACAAACAGGCCTGACCTTCCTCCTGAAAGACCGGAATCCGGTTTTGCGTGAAAAGGTCATGGAAGTGATCCCTGTCTGCAAGCCCCTGCGGCAGAATGATTTTGGTATTCCCCCAAATGGAGTCGACCGGCCAGTTCAAGTCCGGTTCCATGAGCGTTGCCACCAGTCTTGGCGCTACGGTGACCACCGTTTTCCCCTTGTGTTGGCGGGCAAAGGCGACTATATGGTCGGAGCGTTCTCCGTCCACTTGCAAAGGAATGTAATCGCCATCGAGAAACAAGAGCGGGCGATTCTTTCTTAACCGCAAGCCGCAGGCGGTGACAAACAGTTTGATGCGGCCATCTTGCCAGTGATCCAGCATGTCGCCAAGGGCCGCGGCTCTTTCCCCCGGGTCTATTTTGCCAGGGGTTTCCAAAAGGGGTTCCAACTCCTGTAAATATTTCCCCCGCAATTCGTAGTCCACCGGACGGCGATTGTCAGGATCCACCAGGCTGAGGTCCCACAGCTCGCATCCTTGGTAGGTGTCCGGAATCCCGGGGGAGGTGATTTTGAGCATGACCTGCGCCAGGGAGTTGATTGCTCCCATTTTGGCAATACGCTCCTGAAAGGCCAGGAAGGAGTCGAGAAAACGATTGCTTTTAGTAGGTTTCAACGCTTTTTGGATAAATTTTTTGATGGCGTCGTCGTATTCCTGATTGGGGTTGATCCAGCTGGTGTGCACCTTGGCTTCTTTGGTGGCCTTCAGCATATAATCGGTCACGCGGGTTTTTATTGTTTCCAGAGAGGCCGGGTGCCAAGGTTCGATAGGCCACATGCCCACCAGGGTTTGGTAAAACAGATATTCGTCGTTTCTATCCGGAGCGAACGCCTCCTGAATCAACGTGCGTTTGGAGCGGTTGAGCATCGACCAGCGGCGCATGGCTTTACGCCATTCATCGGGAATTTCAGAAAGCACGTTCAAGCGGGCGCGCAGGTCCTCTCCGCGTTTATGATCGTGGGTGGCGGTGGCGGTCATGGCCCAGGGCCAGACCTTCTGGCGCTTTTGATTACGCGCGTGAAACGCGGCGGTTGAAAGCCCAAACCGCTGTGGCTGCCCGCCGACTTCATTTAAAGAGAGGAGCCGGTTGTAACGGTAAAACGCGGTGTCTTCCAACCCCTTTGCCTGAACGGGCGCTGTGAACTGCTGGAGTTTCATGATGAAATCCCGCCGGCGGCTATGATGCTCTTCGGAGAGGGGGCACTCGGTGTCCAAAAGAATGGTGTTTTGGATGAATTCGAAAATCGTGGACTCCATGGCCGGATTGGCGCTTTTGGCACGGGCGATGGTTTTCTCGAAAGTCTCTCGGTCTTCAGGCTTCGATCGTTCCCAGTCGATATAGGTCCGGTAAAGGGGGAAATACGCCACCACTTCCCGCAAGGCTTCTCTCAGACTGTTGAGCGTGAAATCCCGGTAATAGCGGTCATGCTCGGAGATGAGATTGAGCGCCCGCACCAATACGTTCAGTTCACTGGTCAAGGCGGTCTGCATGATGAGTTTTTTACTTGTATACACGATTTTCCAGAAGGGGTCTGTGATGCCGGTGAACCGCGAATACACCTGGGAAAATTTTTTCTCATTTGCGGAATCGATGAATAATCCGTTGAGGTCGTTCATAAAATCATAGCCGCTGGTTCCATGCACCGTCCAGTCTTCCGGCAGAGATTCAGCGCCTGTGAGAATTTTTTCCACCACCAGAAAAAGAGGCCTGGCAATCGGTCCTGAAGGATCCTCTGTCATTTCTGTTTGCCGCCATGTCTGGAGCATCTCTTTCAATGCCGATGGCTCCATGTGGCTGAAATGTTTCTCGCGTTTCAGATATTCATAAAGAGCGGCTTCCTGAAGCTGATCAAAATAGGCGGCGGGGTCGAACAATCCATCGGGATGGTCGAGGCGCAGTCCTGAAATTTTCCCCTCGCCAATCAATTGCAGGATCAGGGAATGAGTCTGCTCAAAAACCTCCGGCCGCTCCATACGAATTCCCGCCAGATGATTGATGTCGAAAAATCGGCGGTAATTGATTTCATGCACGGCGGTGCGCCAGTTGGAAAGGCGGTACACCTGGTTCTCCAAAAGCTGGTGCAAGAGATCGAAACTTTCCGGCTGCCCTGGAGTTCCATTAAAAATTTTCAGGTTGTCCTCAATATGCTGGCGGATGCGCAGTGATTCAGTGAGCAACCTCAGCAAACGGTTGCGGCTGACTTCTTTTTCCCTGAGCCGCACCTCTATTTTTCCAAGAGAGGTCTCCGCCGTGGAAGGAAGGTGGTTGAGAGCGGTGATGACGCTTAGAAATTCCAGTAAATGTGGATCGTCTTCCGGAAGTTCCTTTTGCAGGTGTTCCAGGTCATGCGATAGAAGCATCGGGGTGGATTGCGGGTCGATGGGAAGGCGATGGTCAAAATACCTGAGAAAAAAAGCGCCTTCACTGATATCCAGAACCAGATCGCCCTGATCCAGGGTGACGCCATACTGATCGCCGAGAACCGGCAACAGGATTTTTCCTTTCAATTCGATTTTTGCCGGGTTCCAGTCGATGTCAAAAAATTTCGCGTAAGGCGAACAGCGACCATTTTCTAAAACATCCTGCCACCAGTGATTTTCAGGGCTTGCGATCCCCATGTGATTGGGGACGAAGTCGAGAACATGTCCCATGTGATTGCGCAACAGTTCCGCAATCAATTCCTGATATTGTGTTTCTCCTCCCAGCTCCGGGTTGATTTGAGCATAGGAACTGATGTCATAGCCGTGTTGAGACCCTTTCCCTGCAGTGAGGAAAGGGGAAGTATAACAATGGGTGATCCCAAGCCGGAAAAGGTAGGGGACAATCGATTGAGCCTCTTTAAACGTGAACCCCTGGTTCAATTGCAGGCGGTAAGTGGACAGCGGAATTCTTTCGCGGCAAGCCAGGAATTCCTTGGCGACATTTAACAGATCATCCGGCGACGTTGCATTTTGATCTTTGGAAATATTCATTTTATCTCGTCCTCCGGACCCAATTGTCCTCATTCGGCCCGGTCAAGTCAAGTTGACGTATTTATTAATGCCTATTCAGGCAGATTTGTGTGCAGAAGAACGGCGCAAGGGCTTTTAAAGTCGAGAACGATAGTTTCAGTTCCGCTCACTTCGGGCGGTAGTGGGTTGGCAGTGAATTGAATATCCTCGGTTGTTAATATCACGTTCCACTTTTCCCCAGCCGCAGGTTGCGTGACAGGGGTGCTTCCAAGGATCACCTGCCCTTGCCCCTTGAGGCAGGTCACCAATAAGAACAAATTTTTGCTATTGATTTCTCGCCGGAGCAGGAGAATATTTTCGCCGCTTGCTTCCACGGCGAACCGGAACTCTTTCCCGGAAAATTCTTTCCGCCTGAAATTGAGAAGAGCCTGATAAAGGCGGAGCATTCCCGCATGCGGTTCCGTTTTCGGTTCCTGCCAGTTCAAACGGCTTTGTGTAAACGTGGTCAAGGCCTGCGGATCGGGAATACGTTCTCTCGATTCAGGGTGTGAAAAAGCTTTAAAATGGCGGAACTCATCGCGGCGTCCTTTAGTCACCGATTTCCCCAGTTCCTCCGGGTGGTCGGTGAAATAACAAAAGGGGGAATTCGCCGCCCATTCCTGCCCCATAAAAATAAGCGGCGTTGCCGGGGAAAACAGGAGCAAGGCGCTGGCGGCGCGGTAGGCACGGAGGTCCACCCTAAAATTTAACCGGTCCCCCATCGCCCGGTTGCCGATCTGGTCATGATTTTGTATGCAATGGACAAACTTTTCTAAGGGGATGCCTTCTGTGTGGGTCCCGCGAGGCTTATTTCTGAATTTGGAATGTTGGCCGCTGTAAAACCACCCCTGCCGCAGGGTTTGCGCCAGGTCCTCGACTTTGCCGCTGAAATCCTGAAAATAACCGTCGTTGTCTTCAGCCAGCAGGACGCGGATATGATGATGAAAGTCGTCGGCCCAGACGCCGTCCAGTTCATATCCTCCCTGGCTGGCAGGCTGTATCAACCGCGCTTCGTTGCGGTCGTCTTCGGCGATCAAAAGAACGTTGCGGTCTTTTGGGAGTGAAGCGCGGACTTTCTCCGCCAGTTCTTTAAGGAAATGAGTCGAACTGTCATCCACCATTGCGTGTGTCGCATCCAGTCGCAATCCGTCAATATGGTATTCGTGAATCCAGTGCAATGTGTTTTCTATAAAAAAATGACGCGCAGATTCGGAGTGATGATCGTCCAGATTGACGCCGTCGCCCCAGGGGCTTTTGTGTTTTGAGGAAAAATAGTTAGAAGAAAAAGCGCCTAAATAGGCCCCTTCTGGACCCAGGTGATTGTAGACCACGTCGAGAAATATGCCGATGTCGAGAGCATGAGCCGCATCCACCAGTTGTCTCAGGTCATCCGGCGAACCATAACACCGAGCCGGAGCGAACAGGTCGACGCCGTCGTACCCCCAGTTTCGGTTGCCGGGAAAATCCGCCACCGGCATCAATTCGATCGTGGTGACTCCAAGATTTTTGAGAAATTCGAGTTTATTGCGCACGCCGGCAAAGGTTCCTTCCGTGCTGAAGGTTCCCACATGCAGTTCGTAAAGGATCAGCTCCTTGAGGTTCACACCGTTCCAGGTTGAATCCGACCAGGAAAACGAAGACGCATCGACCACCTGCGAGGGACCGTGCACACCTTCAGGCTGAAACCGGGATGCGGGATCGGGGAGACAGCGGTCGTTATTAATGCGGTAGCAGTAGCGAGTGCCGGTTTTT
>JAJDBE010000014.1 GCA_029261515.1 Nitrospinaceae bacterium
ATGGTGACGCTGAGACCTGCGAAAAAATCCTGAAACTCGTTGAAAAATTTTCCCACGTTGCGCACGAAAAACGAAACGTAGATCGCGTTCGATCCGATTTCCTGAAAGGCGCGGTTGTGAATGAGATAGCCCATGCTTTTATTGACCGGGTTGCCGATGACGCCGTAGATTTTAAAATCCGTTCGCGGCTGATCGACGCGGTACACATTTTTAAGCGTGCTGGCGAGGATCTGCCCCGGCGCGCTTTCCTTCCCGGTTTCCAGAGCGCCAAAGGTGAGGAAGCCGCCTAACAGCGGCGACAGCACGCGGCTGATCTCGCCATATTCCCCCATGCAGAGACCGATCATCCGGCGGTTTTCCTGCTCGGCGCGCTTGAGTAACTTAAACATCTTGAGGTTGTCGCTGATGTCCTGGGCGTAGGTGACGATTTTCAATATATCGCCTGGCAGTTCGCACATGATTTCATAGAGTGGATCGAGATCTTCCAGCGTGTTGCTGAAGTTGTGATAGGAGAGAATAACTTGCGTGTTGCCCTTGTTCTCGAGAACGGATTTTAACAGGTCTTTTGGCGTGGACGTCTCGATGTCGATGTAATCGGCTCCGGCTTCTATCGCCTGACGCAGGACTTCAATCCGTTCCGCCTCTGTGCCTTTGAACTGGCCGCCCTCGAGCTTGGTACGGTTGGTGACGATACAAGGAAGTTTCGCCGCATTTAACAGCGCGGCAAGATCGAACCGGGAAATGAGATCGAGACGCAGTTCGAGGATATCGGCGATCTTCTGAGCGTGAACGATGTCCTCCAGGGCTTTGTCCATGGACGGACCGACAATGGGAATACAGATCATGAGTTACGATTCATTCGGGACGTGTTAAAAATTGCTTTTGATCGAGCAGTAGCTGGTTGCGTCGCAAGCAAGCTCGCCCTCCGCGCGGGAGAGGTTCGCAAAAATGTCCCGTGGATTGTACACCAGATGCGCCACGCAAAAAACCGGGGTTTCCCGCACGGCCCATTCAGGGCAGGAGAATCAACCCTTGGCGGGAACCGGGGCCGCTGGGGCCGCTTGCGCTGCCTCGGCCTCCACTGCCAGTTTCTTTGCCGCAGGGGACAGGCTGACCCGGTCCACCTGAGCCTGAACGCTTTTGATCGGGCTCTTCTGGTTCAGCTCGGCAATGCGCACCTGGTTTTGGTACACTCGGGAAATTCGATTGAGTTTTACCGGTGAAAATTCCATCGCTGTTATTTAATCCTCCTAAACGTTTTTAGAAATTTTGGGTTTGATGCGCGGGGTCGTCCCGTACCCCTTCAACAACGTCCGTCCCTGTTTGAGATCGAAAATCTTGTCCTGCACTAAAAACTTGCGCGCCTGTAATTCCACCTGGCAGGCGTTTTCCAGTTCGATGATTTTTTCCAGAACCGCTTCCACTTGTTTTCCAAGCTCTCCGGTTTTTTGTTCCGCTTCGCCGAGCGCCTTGGGTGTTAAACCGGAAACGATTTTTTTCATTTCCTCTTCACTGTCTTCTCTGCCCGCAAGGAGCTGGTCTTTCTCGGCGATGATGGCGGTGAGCCGCGCTTCATCGTCTTTCTGAATCGCTTCAAGTTGTTCATTCAATTTGCCGAGTAACGCGTCGAAGCATTTTTTTTCTTTTTGCAGGCAATCCATCAAGGCGGATGCCGGATCTTTGTGTTTCACTATCAAGCCACCGAAATTAAGGTTTGAACGGTTTGTGTCTGAGTCGAGTTCTCGGCAAACTGCCGCAATTGCCGCGCAACACGGTTGGAGGTTGGCGACCCCAAAGAGGTTTCCGGACGCGTTGGGTCCACGCCTTCAAGGTCCGAAGCAAGAATCTGACTTAATTTTTTATCGAGTACGGGAAGGATACCTTTTTCAGAATCGTTAAACAAGTCCGACACTTCTTCGGCATTGATCTCAAGCGCACGCTTGAGTTTGTCCGCATCGACGGCAAACGTGTCGTCCTCCAGTGTGCGAATGCCGATGGACGTCAACTGATTTAAAAGGTCCTGTTCCTGGTTTTTAAAGGCAAGCGTCATGCCGCTTTTTAATTTTTGCGCGGTGGAGGTGACCGCTTCTGCTTCGACGTTATCCTTTGCCGTATTGCGCACCTCGATGCCGATCAGCCGTTGGTTTTCTTTTGGTCCCAGAACGGCGTCAATGGTTTCGTTACGCTCACTGAGTTCCCGGACTTTTTCCTGCGGCTCCCCGGTGAGCGCATTGCGGATCTTCTGAATGCCGGGATCGCCTTGAAACGTGCGGGCTTCAGCCAGGATGTTGTTCAATGCACCAACCGAATCGTTGAACTGGGAAAATAGCGATTGAATCTGCGACACCGCCTCTGCCGCATCGAAGGTGATTTGAATTTGCGCTTTGCGCTGGGACACCTGCTTGACGGTGAGGGTCGTGTCGGCAATGGCGTTGGTGAAGGTGTTGGTGGTGCTCGTCACCTCCTGGCCGTCAACTTCGATTTTTGCCCGTTGCGGATTTTGAATGAGGTTCACCGGCGGGTTGCGGGTATCGAAATCCCGTTCTTTCAACACCGGATTGCCCTTGCGATCGCCTTCAAAGAATCCGAGGCCGAGAAGAATATTGTCATCGTCACGCAGATCGATTTTCGTGTCGCTACCGGCTGTACTTGTGAACACCAGACGGTTGTCGCGCACGTTGGCGATCACCTTCGTGTCGTCGACGCCGCCATCCAGCCGCTGGTTGTTGTTCGCATCTTCAGAAGCATCGAGCGCACCGTTGCCGTTTAAATCTTCCTGGATGAACACCCCCGCGCCAAACTCCGAACCCTGCAAAGTGATGGTTTCGAGGACATTGTTGTTGTTGATGTCTTCGGCGCCATCGAGTACGCCGTTTTGGTTTTGGTCCTCGCCGAAATTGATTTTGTTACGGATATCGAAAATAGAATTCGTCGATTCAACGGCGATTTTGGAGCCATTGATAAAAAAACTGCCCGACACACCCAAAGCGCCAAGCGGAGTCGTTTGCGCATCGGAAACGAGAACGTGAGGTTTGGCCAGCTGTTTGGTTTGCACCGAAAACGTGCCTTCCGGACTGTCCTTACCGGCATTCACTTCGACGACATCGGACTTTGTGGACTTGCCGCTCCGGGTATTCAAGGCATCCGCATCACGCAATTCGGAGACCCGCGTTTGCAGTTTTTGTAAGGAAGTTTTAACCTCGCCAAGCTGGCTGGCTTTGAGGTCCTGAAACCGGGAGCTTTTGTCCAGATTGTCCGCGATGGGGGTTGGCTTGGAATCGACTCTGGAGGCAAGGAACTGGACCGCGTCAGCAGAGCGGAACAAGGCCAGAGGGCCGGACGCTTCAACCGAAGCCGCTTTGCTTTTGGAAGCGGTGAACGCATCGAACAGGATATCGCGTTTATTGGAACGCAGTTCCTGGGATGGGGCCGAGCTGGCCGGGGAATTGGAAACAGAGGCGTTCCTCTGCCCGGAAAGGGTGGGGAAAATAAGAAATCTGGCACTGGAACTTCCCGAAACTTGCATGGTTCTCACTTTCAAACAAGCAAGCTCTCGGGAAAACAGTCAAGTGCCGGGAACGTTCTGCCGATAAGATCAACGTCAGGCTTCGGCGTGACAGGCACAAAAACAAAATACGCCCGCCTCGCCGGTGTCGCGTGATACAGCTCGACTGTGGGTTCCGACAAATGTTGGAGCCAGACCAAACGGCAGGCTCCTTTCAGGTGCAACGTGGCTGAACCTTAACCTTCCAAAAGAATTGGTGGCCGCCAAACCTTTCCAATTCTCTTAAGAGGGTTTCCTCCCGTCCAGGCAGTGCCTGGTTACGGGTTATCAGCTGTCTCCTCTAAGACATGTTACCCTGAGAGCTACCCGGTCAGCGTGATGCTGGCGGGCGTGGTATCAAACTAAATCGTCTACGTTCAATCCTCTTTCCGTTTGCACATTGGTGGGACTGGGTTTTTCCGCTCTTTCTTTACTTTCCTGCGCACTCTTCAACACATTGCTTTGACCGGTCGTTCTGGGCTGGTCTTCGTCCACCTCGCCGTTCAGTGTTCTTAACGAGGGAGAATCCAAAATCGGCTCGCTTTGGGCTTGCTCTTTTGCCGCGCGCGTGTCTATCTCCTCCTTGGCTTCACCGGGGGATTTGGGTTCCAGACCGGGCTGTCCCTCAGTCTGAAATTCCCTCAACCGGACCTCGGGATTGTTTCTTGCGGATGCCTCCAGCTCAATCTGGTCGCGCGTCAATTGGGCTTGGTCGGCCTGCGACTGGGCTCTGCCAGATTGAATTTCCCGCTGGTTCCCGGCAGGTTCTTCCGTCTCTACCGGCTGGGACTGAACCGCGGCTTCTTCGCGGGTGCGGGCGCCACGGGCGTTGTCCTCTTCCAGGTTTTCCAGCACCTGGGCTGATCCCCGCTCGCTTTGCCGTTGTTCGCTCACCGGACGCAGATTGTCCTCATTGCGGCTGCCTTCTTCGGCCCTGGCTTCTCTTTGCACCCGGTCTTCTGCCGATTGGCTCCGCGTACTTTGATCTGTTTCATCCGGCTTCCTGACCTCACCGCTCTTCTTGCCTTGTGCGCTTGGGTCTTCCTCCGAACGGACGTTTTCTTTACGGTTGGGGCTCCCGGTCTGCAACGATCGCAGTGCCTCCTGAGTCCCAGACGCACTATCGGTGACCTGTGCCATGCCCTTTTCCTCCAAAATAGTGGTTAATGTCCATACTTTTATTATATGCCCTAAATTCAGTTATTTATGCCAAAATCGGGGCCACGCGGCGGCCCTGAGGCCAAAACAATTGATAAACCCCGACTAAAGTTTCAACTTTTTTTGCCGTTCTTCCAAATAGGGTGAGTTTAGCTGAACTTTTTTGAATACCTAAAACCTTACTTCTCAACACCCATATCCGTCTAATTTAAAAAAGTCACAAGTAGACACATATTTTATCGGCAGATTATTCTAAAACTTTAGCCAAAATCTAAAAATACTTGTAAAAAAAACAAAGGGATTGTAATAACATACTAGAATGAATGGAGTAAACCATTTCCAGGGAGTCTTTAGGTTAATGTAAATCTTTGATTAGAAGATTGTCCAGGCGCCGGGACACAGTCTTGCGCGCCTTTGTTTTAGCTAAAGTGGCCAGCGATATTCGCTGGCCTTGCTTTTTCGATCGAATTGATTTCAACCGTGGCGGGGGACCTCTCCACCCCCCCCCCTTCCACACTTTTCATCCAGGCATCACTCTTTGACCAGGAAAAAAGAAATTTCGTGAAAAAAACAATTGCCGCCAGCAGTTCTATTCTTCTGGGGATCGGACTGCTTTCTCTGGGAGGGGGTTTGCAGGGGTCCCTGCTGGGCATTCGTTCGACCATGGAAGGTTTTTCCACGGTGACCACGGGAATCATCATATCCGGTTTTTTCATCGGTTATCTCACCGGGGCCATCTGGGTGCCGCGTTTTGTCAACCGAGTGGGACATATACGGGTATTTGGCGCCTTTGCTTCGATCGCCTCGGCCAATATCCTTTTACACCTGATTTTAATCCACCCGGTGATCTGGACCGCGATCCGCTTCGTCTCCGGATTCTGCTGGGCAGGAATAGCCGTGGTCGCCGAAAGTTGGCTGAACCACAACGCGGATAACCGAACCCGCGGGAAAATCCTGGCAATATTTATGATGGTGCAAATGGTCGCCAATGGCTGCGGTCAACTGTTTCTGAATACCGGCGATCCGGGTGGTTTCATTCTCTTCGCACTGGTTTCGATTCTGATCTCGTTTTCCCTGGTTCCTGTTTTATTGACGGCCACCACGGCCCCCGATACCACTTCGCCCTCTATTCTTGGGCTGAGGAGTCTTTATAAAATTTCGCCTCTGGGAGTCCTGGGAACCTTCGGCGTCGGCGTGGCCCACGGCACTTTAATTGGCATGGGCATGGTCTATGCGCATAATAAGGGGTTTTCCGTACTGCAAATTTCGTTATTCATGTCGATGATTTTCTGGGGAGGCGCGGTTTTCCAATGGCCCATCGGTATGTTATCGGACCGGCTGGACCGCAGACGGGTCATCATCTGGACCACCTTCATCGCCGCCGGGCTTTCTTTGCTGGCGCTTTTTATTCCTGAAAGTGCTTCGGCGGTTCTGTTTCCATTTATTTTCATTCTGGGCGGAGTTTCTTTGCCGCTTTATTCTTTATGCATTGCGCATACCAACGACCATATAAAACGCGAACAAATGGTTGCCGCCAGCAGCGGCCTGACCCTGGTGGTGGGAGTGGGCACCGCCATTGGTCCGGTTACAGTGGGAGCGGTCATGGAAATCGTGGGCCCTGCGGGATTTTTCTATTTTTTAGTGATCGTCCACGTCGCAATCGGCGCTTTCGCCTTATATCGAACCACACAAAGGCCTGCGGTTCCCATCGAGGAGCAAAAGCACGTGATTCCCTTTCCCCTGCGTTCCACTCCAGTGGTGGCCGGCCTGGCTGAGGAAAGCTTTACTAAACCGGAAAAAGATCCGGCTTCCCACTGACCGCTTAAAAACTTTCTCTATCGAAAGGCCTTAATCCTCACCATTCATAGCGGGAGGGGGGTTCGACAACCGAATTTGTCCGCAGCCGGTAAGTTCCCGGTTGCGAGCCGCCTTGCAGGGCGTGAAGGGCGGCGATGCGCTTTTCCGTCGGCGGGTGGGTGCTGAACAGACTGGCAAGGTCCTTACCCGTAAGCGGGTTGACGATGAACATATGCGCCGTCGCCGGCTCCGCCTGCATGGGGATACTTTTCGATCCTCTTTCAAGTTTCGCAAGCGCATTGGCCAGCGGAATGGGAGAGCCTAAAATTGCCGCACCGGTGGCATCGGCTTTGTACTCGCGTGTGCGTGAGATCGCCATTTGCACGAGCAGGGCCGCAATCGGCGCCAGGATCATCAAGATAATTCTAAAGGCCGGGTGCACACCCCGGTCACCCCCCCTGCCGCCGCCGAAAATCATGCTCCATTGCGCCATGTTGGCCAGCATGCTGATGGCTCCGGCAAGAGTCGCGGTGATGGTGCCGATGAGGATGTCACGGTTTTTGACGTGCGCCAGCTCATGCGCCAGCACACCAGCGAATTCATCCCGGTCGAGAATGCGCGTGATGCCGTCCGTAAAAGCCACCACCGCGTGTTCGGGGTTGCGTCCCGTGGCAAATGCGTTGGGTTGATCGGACGGAATCCGGTACACCTTGGGCATGGGAATTCCGGCGCGATGCGACAGATCGCGCACGATCTGGAATACTTCCGGGAACTCGGACTCGCGCACTTCCTTGGCCTTGTACATGGACAACACGACTTTGTGGCTGAAAAAGTAGGCGCCAAAGTTCATCGCCACAGCGAGAACAAACGCCAGGATCATCCCCTCCTGGCCGCCCAGCGCAAAGCCGCCGAACACCAGAAACACGGTGAGCAATCCAAGCAGTAATGTGGTCTTCAATGTATTCATAATTGGAAAAACGTCCTCAATCCAAAATTTAAAGGTGATGCTATTTAAGATATAAAATTTATTTTGCTGATGTCAATGCAGGGTCGCATGAAATTCGTTGCAGAGAGTGGATTGCAAAAAACGAAACTAACGGAGACGGTCAGAACTTCCGGTCGCCTTTTGTGCAGATTTCGGGAAGGAGGGTTTCCCATTCGGAGTAAAAGGGAATGATTTCGTATTCCAATAAATCCGCCAGCAGCACCCAGTCTTTATTGGTGTTGGCTTCGACCATCTGCTGGACGAGGGTCACGAGGCGGCGCTGACGCTCCTCAAAGCTCTGCCCGACCGACAACACGGTTGCAGGCTTAAGGTCCACGGCTTTGGCGATGGAATCCACCACTTCGGAAAACCACTGCATGCCGTCGATGATGTTGAGGAAAAACTTGCTGGCCTCCTGCTCGTTGCCCATGCGAAACAGGTCCGCCGCTTGCTGCATTCCGGGGATTAATTTTTTTAGATAGTCCTGGGCATTGGCGATGTTTTTGGCGAAAATTTCGCTGATCGTGGAGATTTCCGCTTCCAGCGTCTCAATTTGAGATACGGGCGTGTGTTTGAATTCTTTGTAGTCGAGGGGCAACTCCTGGTCATTCATGCGTATCTTGCTGAAAAAATCACCTTCAGCCGTGGAGTTTTGCAATATATCGTCGAGCAGGACTCCCAGAGTTTCTCCGGAGTAAGCGCGTGTTTCTTCTAATCCATTGATAATTAATTTCATCTGGTCTCCAAAGCATTGAGCAATGAGGAAGCGATTGCCTTGGGCTTTATTTTAATGATTGATCCTAAGCATTGCAACCTTCAATAAGGTCTGATAAACCGGCCCCCCTGCGGCGTGGTATTGACATCCGGATCAATCGGGATTAACTTGGTAATACATTCTTTTTATTGATTTTATTTAATAATAAGCAAGGCTTCCAATAATGATCCGTCCCATCGACTCCAGCAGCGTCAACCAGCTTCTCAATACAATCGAACGCAACAAGGCAGGCCTTGGCCGTTCTCTGGAGAAAATCGCGTCAGGCCGGCGGCTGGGCCGGGCCGGAGAGGACCCCGCGTCCAACGCCATCGCCACCCAGTTGCGGTCGGACATCGCCGTTTTATCGCAGGCAGTGCGCAATGTCGATTCCGGGTCGAATTTCATTCGCAATGCAGAAGGCGGGCTGGCCACCATCTCGGAGCTGGTCTCAAGAGGCAAGGAGCTTTCCCTGCAAGCGGCGAACGGTACGCTGGGCGATACTGAGCGGCAGATTGTAAACGAAGAGTTCCAGCAGATCAAAAGCGAAATCGACCGCGTCGCCGGCTCCACTGAATTTAACGGGCAAAAGCTGTTAAATGGAGAGCTGGGAGCGCAATCGGCCACGCAAATCGACATTCAGGCGGGAACAGGAAGCGGACCGGAAAACCAGATCAATCTGAACGTCATTGAAAACACAGACACCCAGTCTCTGGGGATCGCCAATGCCGACATTTCCACAGCCGATGGGGCAAGACAGGCGTTTGCCGCGCTGGATCAGGCGGGCGCCCAAGTCAATGCCACACGCGGCGAGGTCGGCGCCACCGCCAACCGGCTGGTCACCACTGCCAATGGTGTCGGCATCCAGATCGAAAACCTGACCCGGTCCGAATCGGCCCTGGCAGATACTGATCTCGCCAAGGAAGTATCCGATTTACAGCGAGGCCTCTCCCTGTTTGAAACTTCCATTAAAACCCTGGCCACCTCACTGCAGCAGAACGAACGCGCCACAGGCCGCCTGCTGAACTTCTCGGCCTGACCTTTCCCGGTTAAAGCTTTCGCCCATTGTTCTTGCTTCCCTTAGATTGGTTCTTGACCCATTCTTTGTGAAATGATATTAAAGGAATCTTTAATTATTCGATAGTTTGCTTTCAGGCAACTCGCTGGCCCTTTTTTCCACCAAGGTCTTGGTAGCGCAGGCTTTCCAGCCTGCGTCACGGCACAGCCTGGAAAGCTGTGCTACCGGGGCACCCTGAAAATACTCCCTTACAAGGATTTTTGAACTTTTCTGGAGATGATTTATGGAAGTCAACACGATCAAAATTGAGATCCGAAAACACCACGTGACCCCTGGAGTGAACGTTCTGGACCTGATCGTTGACGCGGATGGGGAGAAAATCGTCAAACAAACCCAACACAAGGATACGGATCAGTCGTACCAAAAATTCGTCAAGGACGCTATCCGCATCGCCAAGGAGCTTGCTGAAGCCAGAATCGAATAAACGTTTCCTGCCTATCCTCGTCGTCCACCCCCGCTTCATGAAGTTCCGCTCGCTTGCTGCAGGCGAACCTGAGCGGACTCACCCTCGTTTTAAAGGCGACACAATCTTTAGATTCAGGATTTATCGGTTTCTTTAAGGAAGGTGTTCTGTAAAAGGGTCAGGCAACCCCTTCACGCCGGATGTTCATTTTCTTGAGTTTTTCCACCAGCGTGGTTCGATTCAGCCCCAGAAGGTTCGCCGCCTTGTTTTTGACCCAGTCGGTTTGTTCCAGGGCTTCCATGATCAACCCGCGCTCAAAATTTTCTACCGCCATTTTAAGATTCATTCCTTCTGCCGGCAGGCTCATGGTGTAGGATTTTTTAAGAGAATCCTGCAGGAGTTGAGCCGGGCTTTCATTCAATTCCGGTTCTTCAAGCGGCGCCCACTTTTCTTTAGGTGTTTCTCCCAGAACTTTTGCCGGCAGATCGCGGGGATTGATCACAGGACCCGGACTGAGAACCACCATCCGTTCGATAAAGTTGGCGAGCTCACGAATATTTCCCGGCCAGGAATAATTGGAAAGGATGTCCAGCGCTTCCTGGCTTACGGTTTTTCCATTTTGATTTTTAGTCTTGTGCAATTGATCGAGAAAATAGTCCACCAGGAGAGGCACATCGGAGCGTCTTTCTCTTAAAGGCGGCATGAAGATGGGGATGATGTTGAGTCGATAGAACAGGTCTTCACGGAAATTTCCGTTCAACACCGCCTGCTCCAGGTTGCGGTGCGTCGCGGCGATCACCCGGACATCAATGGGGATGGGTTTGCTGCCGCCAATGCGGTCGATCTCGCGCTCTGAGAGAACTCTTAGGAGTTTCACCTGCAACGTCATCGGCATGTCGCCGATTTCATCGAGGAAGATCGTGCCTTCGTCGGCCAGCTCCAAACGGCCCACGCGGGTGATCGCGGCTCCCGTAAACGAGCCCTTTTCGTAACCGAACAATTCGCTCTCTAACAGCTCATGCGGAATGGCGGCGCAGTTGACTGCGATGAAGGGTTTGTTGGCGCGTGGACTGTTCATGTGCAACGCCCGCGCGATGAGCTCTTTTCCGGTTCCGCTTTCGCCGAAGATCATGACGGTACTACTAGTGGATGCCGCCTTTTCGACGACTTCGTAAACTTCCCGGATGGGTTTGCTTTCGCCAACGATTTGGAAGGAATCTGTGTGTAATTTTATTTTCATAAAATTGAAACGTATTATATCCCTAACCTAATGATTGTCAAAAAAAACCACTGTCATTTTTCTATCGCTCACAGCTTAATTTCCAAAACTGAAAAATAAGTTCAACTATTCATGGGGTTCCGGGGTTTCAATTCAGAATGGGAGTGAGAAAAAAATATTTTCTATTCATAAAAAAATTATTTGCCAATACAAAACTCGCCAAAAATTTGATCGAGTAAATCTTCCTCGAACGTTTTTCCTAAAATCAATCCCAGACGATCCATGGCAAAATTAATATCCACTGCGACAAATTCTTCGGATAATCCCTGCTCAAGAGTTTCACAGGATTTTGTAAGCGCGTCATACGTGGCCACCAGACATTGCCGATGTCTCTCCCTTGTAATGACGATCCCTTCCTGCAAAGAAGCATCTGCAATCACGGCTTTGTAAATGGCGTCCAAAAGATCCGCAATGCCAGAACCTGTCTTGGCTGAAATCCGGATCGGGGTTGTCTTTGGAAACCGGGACTGAATCACCGTTCTATCCAATTGTTGCTTAAGATCGGACTTGTTCAGCACAACCAGTCTCTTCTTATCTAAGATCTCTTTTATCAATAAGTTATCATTGCTGTCAAGGGGCTGGGAGGCGTCGAATATCACCAATGCCAGATCTGAGCTAGCGAGAGCCGCCCGCGCCCTTTGGATGCCTTCTTCTTCGATGATCTCCGGGTGTTCGCGTAAGCCTGCGGCGTCGATGATATTGATATGAATATCACGGATGCGCACGCGTTCTTCCAACGTGTCGCGAGTCGTTCCAGGCAAAGGCGTTACGATGGCGCGGTTTTCCCTGAGCAGTGCGTTCAGCAAACTGGATTTCCCGACATTGGGTTTTCCCACCAGCGCGACCGACGCGCCTTCGCGAAAAATTTTTCCCTGACGATAGGTTTGAATCAGCGTTTCAAGTTGCGCTTGCACCGTGCGCAAGGCTTGCAGATTGCTTTCCCGTTTTTGGAACTGCAATCCCTCTTCTGAAAAATCAATGGAAGCTTCGAGTTGGGAAAGAACCGCAAGCAGTTGGTCGTACATCGCATGCAATTGTTTGGAGAGATCGCCTTTGAGTTGGGAAACCGCCGAACGCAAGGCGCGTTCTGATGACGCGTGAATCAAATCCGTCACCGCTTCCGCCTGCGAAAGATCAATACGGCCGTTTAAAAACGCACGCCGCGTGAATTCTCCCGGTTCCGCCAACCGCGCCCCCTGGTCCAGAATCAATTGCAAAATTCTGGAGGTGACGAAAATGCCGCCGTGGGTGTTGATTTCGATCACATCTTCAGCGGTATAGCTTTTAGGAGCTTTAAAAAAGGTGAGCAGCGCTTCATCGACGCACTCATCAGTGGAGGGGTCGCGGATTTCACCAAAATAAACCTGGCGCGGGCGCCACTCTTTGGGTTGGGTCCCGCGGCAATGAAACAAGCAGTCCGCAAGGGACAACGCCTCGCTACCGCTGATGCGGATGATGCTGACACCGCCCTCACCCACGGGAGTCGCAATCGCTGCAATCGTGTCGTTCATGGTTTGCCAACCACCTGTTTGGACGGACTAAGATCGCCTACGGTAATGTTCGCGTCAGAACAGAGCTTCGAGCAACGTAAAGTGAATCTGCGTTCCCCGTCCTTTACCGCAAGCGGAGCAACCCGGCGGTCAATCCTTGGCGATCTTGTAGATATAATACTGCTGGGCGATGGTCAGAAGGTTGTTCACCGTCCAGTAAATCACCAGACCCGACGGAAAGGACATGAACAAAAAGGTGAACATGATGGGCAGGAACATCATGATTTTCTGCTGAAGCGGATCGCCGATCTGCGGCGAAAGCCGCTGCTGAAGAAACATGGTGACGCCCATCAACACCGGAGTCACGTAATACGGGTCCTGCACGGAAAGATCCTGAATCCAGCCGAGGAAAGGAGCGCCTCTCAGTTCAATGGAAAAAAACAAGGCGTGATACAGGGCGATAAAAACCGGAATCTGCAACAACATAGGAAGACACCCGCCCAGCGGGTTCACCTTGTGTTTTTTATAAAGCTCCAGCATCTCCTCATTCATTTTCTGCCGGTCACCTTTATTGCGCTCCTGGATCACCTTGACGTAAGGCTGAACCTTTTGCATGCCCTTCATCGACTTGAAGCTCTTGTGCGTCAACGGGAAAAACAGCAATTTGATGCACATGGTCAACACAATGATCGACCAGCCATAGTTGTGGAGAATCCCGTAAAAGTACTGCAATGTCTTTAGCAGAGGTTTGACGAGAAATGCGAATTTGTTACCGAACCATCCGTAATCCATCAAACGGAAGAGTTTGTGTCCCGAGTCCTCGAGAATCTGCAACTGCTTGGTCCCGGCATAAAGAATGTGCGAAGCCGAAGCGGCAGACTGCACCGACTCAAACTCCAGCCCGACGTAAAGATGCTCTCCTTCTTTCTTGACCAGGGCCGATTTGGTTCCCTCAACCGGGATCAGTGCGGCGGCAAAATATTTGTTCTGAAACGCAGTCCATTGGATGTCGCCGCGGAACTCGGTGCTGTCGGTGATGTCGTCAGCGGCAGTTTCAATGCGTTCGTTATTGGCAAACGTCGTGGGTCCTGAAAACGCAAAATAATCTGTTTGCGAGGACACCCTGCCTCCCATCGACGGTCCCCACAACACCGAGTATTGTAAGTTCTGCCGGGCATAAGGTTCCGCGTTGATCCGCGTCTTGACATCCACCAGGAACAGATTGTGGTGAAAGGTGAACTCGCGCAGTACATCGAGTCCGGACTCGTGTTTGAGATGAAACGTCAGTTTGCCAGTTGGGTTGGACTCCGTCAGCACCAGCAATTCGGTCGAAGGTTCGTAATACCCATTTTGCAGGACATAAGCGATACCCGGATCGGAAGCCTCGAGAGCCAGTGGCCATTTGCCGCCTTCTTTATGATGGACCAGATTGACGATGTTGCCCTCGTCGTTTTTATATTCAGGCAACAGCACTTCGCGGATCACACCGCCTTTATTGGAAAACAAAAAATCCGCCCGTCCGTTGGACACCTTCACCAGAATTTCTTTTCCCGGAAGGCTGGGTTGCCCAGGCGTTGGCAACGGCAGAGAGCTTTCAGGAGCCGCATCGTCTCTTGGAGGCAGCGGCACAACAGGAGCGGGCGCTTTCTGCGCGTCCGTTTGCGGCAAAGGCGCAGGCGGTTTTTTCGCCGGCGTTTGTGAGCGCGCGGCTTCCTCTGGCGGCGGGTTGACCAACGTCATGATATAGCCCCAGCCCACAAAAACAGCCAGCGACAATACGAAGGCGAGTAATAATCTATTTTCCAAGGATTCTTCTCCGTTCGATCAAATCAATTACTTTAAGGGGTCATGCCCCCCTGCATGATAGGGATGACACTTCAGCAACCTAAGGACGATGCGGCCAAATGCCTTGCACAGGTGAAACCGCTTAAGGGCCTGCGCCGAATATTCAGAGCAACTCGGATAAAACCTGCAGGAAGGAACAAACAGCGGAGATAGAAATCGCTGATAGACTCGAATGATTTTTATCAAAAACCAGTTTAGCATGGAGTTTAGGCGGCCTGTTTCCTAAAGGTGGGGAAAAGAAAATCAAAAACTAGCGAATAGTAAGAAGAGTTTTAGAAAGCTTTTCTGCAAGCGAACCCAAAGGCAGGGCAACCAGATCCTTTCCAGAAATCACCACAATGTCCATCGCCGGAGAAATTCGGTTCTTTATGTGGCGGAAAACTTCGCGGATTTTACGTTTGGCCCGGTTGCGGTGAACCGCATTTCCCACTTTTTTCGATGCAATAATTCCCAATCGTTTTCGGTTCAGGCCGTTGGGAAGAAAAAAAACCGTGCAAACGGTGTCCACCCTCTTTTTTTTCCCTTCCCGCATCACCTTATCGAATTCGGACCGTTTGGCCAGCCTCTCACTCTTGGGAAACGAATACTGGGCCATATCCCTAGACCGTCAGTTTCTTCCGCCCTTTCCTTCTCCGATTGGCTAAAATCCTCCTGCCGCCAACCGTTGAGCTTCTTTTACGAAACCCGTGGGTTCGCTTTCTGCGGATATTTTTGGGTTGATACGTCCGTTTCATGACAATTCCTTACTCATTACACTACATATTAAACAAAATGCAAAAAATCAATGCATTGTGATAAACGCGATTTTTTCAAATACGGTGGTTTCCGCGAGAATTATTTCATCGGCCCCACTCGTTGTCAAGGTCGTTTTCGAAATATTTTCCCCCAATACAAAGACTTTGAACAAATATTGTTAATTTTTTCATACACCTGTTTGATTTAGGAACATTCGAACAAAAAAAATCAAAGTCTCGATCAAATTAGCATTTTTCGTTATAAAAAAAGACAATTATGTTGTAACATATTTAAAATCAATGCCAAAATTATTTTTGGGGGTCCCATGAAGGTTTCAAACTCAAAAATCTTACTAAGGAGACAAAGATTGAATTCCGCAGGCGATGCAAATACAACTTCGATGAACCGGTCCAAGGTTATGTTTGCCTTAATGGCTGTATGCGTCTTCCTCCTTAACGTGGCGACTGAAAGCCGGGTGAACGCAATGGAACCCTCTAGCCCCTACTATCAGATCAATGCAGCAGAATCCCATAGCGTCCCTGTTGAAGTGGCGCAACTTTCTCCGGGACGGGTGCAAATTCTGGAAGGCGAATCAGATGAACCGCAGGGATCGAAGCTTCTGTTCTCCGATAATAAATTAAAACAGGCGGGGTTCATTCTTTCTGAAACGACCTCTGTCGGCACGATCATTAAGAATCTTGGTTTGCACGATTCCTTTGCTACCGGTGAAATTGTATACCTTGACATCGGCACGGATAAAGGAGTCTCCAAAGGCGATCTGCTCAGCATATTCACCAAAAAGCGGCCCGTTTTACATCCGGTCATTGAAGGAGACAAGAGAGAAGGCATTCTGAGCTATGAAAGGCCGGTCGGCCAGGAGCATCCCCCATTTTTTTCCAAGGTTGGAAAACGTATGGGATATTTGGTTCACACTTTGGGATATCTCGAAATTCTCGAGGCCGATCAGGGGTCCTCCAAGGCCGTTATCCGTGAAGCCTATAATCCGATCCGCAACGGCGATATGGTGACCCCTTATCAAAAACCCAACGATCCGCCGTTTCAGCCGGAAGCCAAAGGGGAACAAACGATCACAGGATACGTGATGGCGTTTAAACGCGATCATTACCTTGGCGGAACCAACGATATCCTTTACATCGACCGCGGCAGAAAAGACCATGTCATGGCCGGCGATCGCTTCGAAGTTTATGTGACCCCCACAAGGGAAGAAAAATACTGGTATGTCGCCCGTCCGCAGGGAGACCCTTTAATCCCGCACGTCATTGGAGAAGTACAGATACTCGATACGCAGGAAGAAAGTTCCACAGCCGTAGTCATTGCCAGTTCACGTGCGATTCCGCTGGGAGCTCCCATCCGCTATAAACCAGTGGATATCGTGTCGCCGCCTTTGAACGACTTGCTGGCTCTACAGGATGCGCCTGTTTACGAACGGGTTGAGGAAGAGATTCCTCTGGAAGCACCCATTGAATCCATCATGGAAGAGGAACCGTTTGCCGATCTGCAACCGTCCCTGTTTGAACGTGAGGAAGAAGAAGCGGAAGAAGCCAAGCTGCTGTCCTTCCATCCCAGTATCGAATTGATAAACGTGCATTTCCGTTTTGACAAGGACGATCTCGATGACATTGCCCGCCAGGCCTTGCAACGAAATGCGGACTATCTCAAGGAGCACCCGAACGTCAAAGTTCAAATCGAAGGTCATTGCGATGAGCGGGGAACAAACAATTACAATCTGGCTTTAGGAGAACGCCGCGCCCATTCGGTCAAAGTTTATCTGGAATCTCTGGGCATCGAAGATGACCGGATGCTCCTGATCAGCTATGGCGAAGAAAAGCCGGTCTGCTCCGACAGCAACGAGTCCTGCTGGCAACAGAACCGCAAGGTTCATTTTCTGATCAACGAGTCGGGGTTCCCGGTAAACTAGTTGGAGACAATTTTTAGAAAGCGTTTTTTCCCGACTTTGATGAGATACTCGTGATTGCCTTCCAGCTTAAGATTGGCATCGGACACCTTTTCACCGTTCACCGCCACGGCCCCCTGCTGGATCAACCGGCGGGCGGCAGAAGTACTCTCTGTCAGCGTGTTTTCCGCTAGAATCTTGCAAATCCACATCGGTTCTTCCCCCCAGGTTTTGACCTCCGGTATGTCTTCCGGGATTCCCTTTTGCTTGAAAACCGATTCAAACTCCTGCACCGCGTGATCGGCGACCGATTGGGAATGGTACCGCGCCACGATCTCCCTGGCCAGTTGCACCTTGGCGTCCTTGGGGTTCATTTCGCCCTTTTTGGCTTTTGATCGAATCCCCGTCAGGTCCTTCTCCGAAATGTCGCTCAGCAGCTCATAATAGCGCCACATGAGGTCGTCAGAGATAGACATGATCTTGCCGAACATTTCATTGGCAGGATCGAGCACACCGATGCTGTTGCCAAGGCTCTTGCTCATTTTTTGCACCCCGTCGGTGCCCTCAAGAAGCGGCAGGGTGATGACCATCTGCGGCGCCATCCCGTAGGACCGTTGCAGGTCCCGGCCCACCAGCAGGTTGAACTTCTGATCCGTGCCTCCAAGCTCCACATCGGCTTTGAGAGCCACCGAATCGTAGCCCTGAATCAAAGGGTACAGCAGTTCATGGATGGACACCGGCAGGTTGGCGGCCAGACGTTTCTGGAAATCGTCGCGTTCCACCATGCGGGCGACGGTGTATTTTGCCGCCAGGCCAATCATGTCGACCGAGGTGAATTTGCCCATCCACTCGCTGTTATAAGCGACAGTGGTCTTGTCCTTGTCCAGAATCAGGTACACCTGATCGAGATAAGTGCGGGCGTTTTCCTTCACTTCTTCAGGCGTGAGGCTCTTACGCGTCTCGGATTTTCCCGTCGGGTCGCCGATCATTCCGGTAAAATCGCCGATCAGAAAAATGACCTCGTGGCCCAGTTCCTGAAACTGCTTCATCTTCTGCAACAACACCGTATGCCCAAGATGCAGATCCGGCGCCGTGGGGTCGAAGCCCGCCTTGACTCGAAGGGGCCTGCCTGATTTAATGGATTTTTTCAGCAGTTGCGTGAGTTCTTTTTCATCAATGATCTCGGTCGCGCCGCGGCGGATTGTCTTCAGCTGTTCTGGAACGGAAAGCATTTTATTTTGATATAGAATGAACTCTGCGGAGTTAAAATCGATTCTTGAAGGCGGCAGGAACGCTCCCGCCTGATTGGCTTTCAATGCAGAGCTTTGAATATCATACCCGGATAGAAACTGCAAGCTGGGGAACCATACCTTACCCCACCCTATTAAGAGAATGAAGAATGGATTTGGATATCGAGGAATCGAACAAAATACCTGACCTCCAGCTCAAGAAATACCGATTGGCAGGGTACGGGTTTTTGGGATTGAACATCCTCTACTTGGTGCTGGCGCTAGTGTTTTTACCGCCTTTTAACATCGCGGTGACGACCATCGTCACAATCTTCCTGTCCCTGGCGTTGGTTGTTTTACTCACGGTCTTCATTCTCCGGGGCAAAAAACGCCTGGTCCAGGTTCTCGCCGTGCTTTATGGCGGACGCTCGGCTTTTGCCATCTACACCCTGGCAACGGGCGGAGGGTTTGCGGCGGTTCCCTATTTTCTTCCCTGCCTGCTGGTGACGTTTTACCTGCTGGGCCGCGCAGGTTGGGACTGGCCTTAAGGAAATGATGAACGATACTTTGAAAGAAACCCATTCATGAAAAAACTGATTCTGGATGGAGACAGTCTGACGCTGGAAAAACTGGCGGCGCTTCTTGACCCTGCTACTAAAATTCAGGTGGCGGCCTCCTGCCGCGATCCGGTGCAGAAATCGCGTGCGGTGATTGAATCCGCCGTTAAAAAGTATGAAGGTTCCATGTGCATTGGAGCCGGTACGGTGCGCACTTTGGAGCAGGCGGAGCAGGCGGTAACCTCTGGTGCCGGGTTCCTGGTCAGTCCGGTATTGAGCAAAGAAGTCGCGTCCTTTTGCCGCCGTCAGGAAGTGCCTTATTTCCCCGGAGCCCTCACCCCCCAAGAAATTGAAAATGCCTGGCAG
>JAJDBE010000015.1 GCA_029261515.1 Nitrospinaceae bacterium
GCTTTTTTAGCTTAATGAATCGTCAGTTTTTTGTATTTGGAACGGCGATTTTCCTCTTTGCCGCCGAGTTCCTGCTTGTGTTTTTCCAGATACTCGGCAAAATTTCCCTCGAACCAGCGCACCTTGTTGTTGCCCTCGAACACCAAAAGATGCGTACAGACGCGGTCGAGAAAATATCGATCGTGGCTGATCACCAGAACACAGCCGCTAAAATCCAGTAGCGCGTTTTCGAGACTGCTGAGTGTGGTCACGTCGAGGTCGGTGGTGGGTTCGTCAAGCAGCAGGACGTTGCCGCCGCGACGCAAAAGTTTTGCCAGATGCACACGGTTGCGTTCCCCGCCTGAAAGATCGCCGACTTTTTTCTGCTGGTCGGTGCCCTTGAAATTGAACCGGCTCACGTAGGAACGGGAGTTGATGGATTTGCCGGCGATTTCGATTTGATCGGTGCCGTCGGTGATTTCCTCGAAGATGGTTTTGCCCGCATCGAGTTCATCACGATGCTGGTCGACATAAGACAGTTGCACCGAGGGACCGAGCTTGATCGACCCGGCATCGGGTTTTTCCTCGCCGACGATCATGCGGAACAGGGTGGTTTTGCCGGTGCCGTTGGGGCCGATCAGGCCGACGATGGCGCCTCTTGGAATAGAAAACGAAAGATCTTCTATCAACGGGTTGTCCTTATAGCCTTTGCTCAAGGCTTCGGCTTCGATCACCAGTTCCCCCAATTGTGGACCCGGCGCGATCTGGATTTCCAGAGAGTTGTCCTCAGCGTCTGTTTTTTTCGTGAGCAGTTGGTCGTAATTCTGCACCCGGGCTTTGTTGAGTTTTCTGCGGGCGCCAGGAGTGGTGTGCAGCCAGTCGAGTTCCCGCTTGATGCGTTTTTGCAGGTTGGCGTTGGTTTTTTCCTTTTGCTGCAAGCGGGCGGCCTTTTGTTCCAGCCAGGAAGTGTAATTGCCTTCAAAGGGAATGCCCTTGCCACTTTCCAACTCCAGAATCCATTTGGTGATGTTATCGAGAAAGTAGCGGTCGTGGGTGGAGACAATCACATTGCCCGGATAACCCGCCAGCGTTTCCTCCAGCCATTGAACCGTTTCCGCATCGAGGTGGTTGGTGGGTTCATCCAGCAGAATGATGTCCGGTTTTTGCAGGAGCAATTTGCAAAGCGCCACCCGCCGGGCTTCGCCGCCGGACAGGGTGCCGGCCTTTTGCTCGTCTTCCGGCAGGACCAGGGCATCCATCGCGATGTTGACCTGACGGTCCAGTTCCCAGCCGTCCACCGCATCGATTTCATCCTGCAGGCGTCCCATTTTATCGAGCGCTTTCTGCATGGCATCGTCCTCCATCGGTTCGGCTAACTGGGCGCTGATGGCATTGAACTCGTCGATCATGTCTTTGATATGGGCGAAGGCTTCTTCCACGTTTTCGCGCACGGTTTTATCTTGCGACAACTTGGGCTCCTGAGGCAGGTAGCCGATGCGCGTGCCTTTTAAAGGTTCGGCGCGGCCCTCGAATTCCTTGTCTTCCCCCGCCATGATGCCAAGCAGGGTGGATTTCCCGGAGCCGTTTTCGCCGACGATGCCGATTTTGGCCCCGTGGTAAAAGGAAAGGTAAATATCCTTGAACACGGCTTTTTGACCGTAGGTCTTGGAAAGGCCGTTCATTGTGAAAATATATTCTCCAGCCATGTTGCCTCGATTGAAATGAAAGTTTACCGTGAAGAAATTCCGAAGATCAAAAGAGTGTCTCAGGAAATCTTAAGATTGTTTTTTAAGCACGATGAAATCTTTATCATTGTTGAACAGGGTTTGCAATTGGAAGGTACGCGCGATCCAGTCGAAGGTGTCCCTGCAATAGAAAGAAATGTGGGTCGGGTCTCTCTTATAATACCATTTGCCAAACTTATCAAGGTCGGGCAGACGGTTTTCCTCGGGGTAAAAGCGGGTCATCACCGCAAGATGCCCTTTGGGGGAGAGAAGAGAAACGAGCCGGGCGATTTCCTTTCCCGGTTCCTTGAAGTGCTCGAAGGTTTCCGTTGAAACGATGAGGTCAAAGGCCGAGCTTAAATCCGTTTCCGGGAAAAAGAAGGGATCGTATCCTGCAACCGAATAGCCTGCCCGCGTCAGCAGGGTTTGCAGGACCGGCGCATAGCCGCAGCCGTAGTCGAGAACCGTCCGCACCCCAGGGCAAACTTTTTTAAGAATGTCGATTTTTTCCTGGAACATCTCGACGTAGCCGGTGTTTTCCAGACTGTTTTCGTGTTTGAGGTAATGTTCTCTTTCTTCGTCGTTTGCGATAAAATATTTTTGAGGGACGAAAATCAATCCACAGCGGGAACATCTCCAGTATTGCCTTTTTTCTCCGGCAACGAGGAACAAGGCTTTGGAACGGCAAAGGGAACAAGTCATGATTTTCAGGCACGCGATTTTATTAGCAGTGGTTGAAGTCTTTTATTTTACTTGATTCTTCCCGGCTCCCGGATATAATCAGCCGCAAAAAAATATTGTACCAAGTTGGACTATTTCCCAATTTCGTTTGGCATCCACACGATCAATACAAGAGGTTTTTAGAATGGCAATTTATATTACCGGCAACGCAGTTCGCCCCGGCTATGTGATTAAATACAACAACAACTTGTACAAGGTGATGTCGGCGGAACACCGGACTCCGGGAAATAAAAGAGCCTTCATGCAGGCGAAACTGCGCAACCTGAAAGACGGAACCCAAACCGAAGTCCGCCTGCGCGCAGATGAGCAGATCGAACGCGCGGTTCTGGAGCAGATGGAGATGGAATATTTGTACAACGATCCATCCGGCTATTGTTTCATGAATTGCGAAACCTACGAACAGACCTTTTTTGAAGAAGCCTTCGTCGAGGATGCAAAAAAATTCCTGCTTCCCAATTCAAAAGTGCAGATCGAGTTTTGCGACGGAACCGCCATCGGTGTGACTTTCCCAGAAACCGTGGACCTTGAAGTCACCGATACGGACCCGCCGCTCAAGGGAGCCACCGCGTCCGGCTCCGGCAAACCCGCCACTTTAGAGACGGGGCTGGTGGTGACGGTTCCCCAGTTCATTCAGATCGGCGAGATGGTCCGAGTGTCCACCACTTCCGGGCAATACCTGGAACGGGTAAAAAACTGATTCCACTTTGCTCTAAAGTGACTGCATTTTATTTCCATAAAGATTTTCTGCGCCGCTTAAAAACCTGTTTCACCTGAGGGTGTAGCCAAAGTTCCGCAGCGGTTTCCCCATCCTTTTTTGACACCCCATTTCCAACGAGACCTTTGTGTGAGTGGAGAATCTTCATGGATTTTACCCTGAGGCTATTCCATACGTCATCGCGAGCTGCAAGGCAGCGCGCGATGACGGCTTAGGCAAACCTCCTAGGGGAATCCGTCTTTATCCTGTTCATCCTGTCAAACGCCCCTCACCCTACCCTCTCCCCCTTGGGGAGAGGGGTTTTAAATTACTTTTCTTCGAGGTGGCGGGTAAAGTTTGAATTTTCACGTGTTACGATTTTTGCAAATCGGGCAGAGCCGCCGTTTCATGTGATCCGGGTTGAATTCATTTGATTTGACAACCTGGGGGGTTTAAATTATATTTAAAATCTATAATATTTAATTGAATTATAATCCTTTATAGATTGAATTCCCGCCCCTTGAACCCAGCCAGAGGTACCTCGTGGAAAACTCAGTAGCAGATCAGTCGTTGAGCATCGTAGAACTGGTGATGCAGTCCACCATGATGGCCAAAGCCGTTTTGTTGATCCTTTTGGCTTTTTCGGTTTTTTCCTGGGCCATCATTCTCACCAAATACTTTGTATACAAATTGGCAAAAAAAGAAGACCACCGTTTTTTGACCAATTTTTCCAAGTCAGAGAACCTGACTCATATTTATAATTTTTCGCGAGAACTTCGGTACAGCCCCATCGCCAGAGTATTTTTGACGGGATACCGGGAGTTGTTTCTATTTCAGGACATGGCAAAAAAGGAAAGAGACCGCCGCGGCGATTCTCCTTCTTCCCAGGGAGAGCCTTTGACCGCCAAAGACATTAAGGGGATCAGCCTGGTTCTCAATAAAGCCATCAACCGCGAAATCACCCGCCTGTCCAACCGGTTGGAATTTCTGGCGACGACCGGGAGCACGTCCCCTTTTATCGGCTTGTTCGGAACGGTCTGGGGAATCATGCATTCCTTCCGTTCCATAGGAGTTCAGGGAACCGCGAGTATTGGCGGTGTGGCGCCTGGGATCGCCGAAGCCTTGATCGCAACCGCAGCGGGGCTGGCGGCGGCTATTCCGGCGGTTATTTTTTTCAATTTTCTGAACGACAGAATTCGAGCGTTTGCAAGCAACATGGATGACTTCTCGCATGATTTTATCTACATGGTAGAAAAGAATTTCATGCGGGAGACCACCCGGGAAAGGACATTGGACTTTTCCTGATCCAGATCACATGCAGTTTTGTTCATTGGGCTAAGGAGCGACCATGCTGAACCGGCGACGAGCATTAATGTCTGATATCAATGTGACTCCTTTCGTGGATGTCATGCTTGTTTTGCTGGTCATCTTCATGATCACCGCTCCATTGATGCAGCATGGTGTCGATATTGAGTTGCCCAAAGAGACCATCGCCCCGGTAGAAGTCAAAGAAATTCCCACCATTTCTGTCCAGAGCAATAAAAAAATTTACTGGAATAAAGACAAAGTCGGCAATCTGGTCGAATTGACCGGCAATATCACCGAATACCTTAAGGACAATAAGGACGGCGGCGTTTACCTGCAGGCCGATCAGGGCCTCGACTACGGGTTCGTCATGCGGGTGATGGCGACCCTAAAACGGGCGGGAGTCAAAAATATTGGCATGGTCACCGATCCTTCCGAGCCATGAGACTGCAGGTTACCAAATCTTATGACTTTAACCAGATGCTGGTCGCCTCCGTTTTTGGACATCTCTTATTCATGACGTTTGTGATGTTTCTACCTGCCACGACGCATCAAGAGACAGTTATCAAACCCGCATTTATGGTAGAACTGGTTGAAATCAATCAGGGGAAGAAAGCGGCCAGAAAACCTCAGCGTCCAGCCTCAAAGAAAAATCTTAAGCCAGAAATTAAAAAATCGGTGCCGGTCAAAACGGAAACTCCAAAGGCAGCGATTCCCGATCCCTCAAATCAAATTTTGGAAAAACTGAATCAGCTGGAAGAGAATCCACCTAAAAAACTGGTGCAGGAACTCGATCAGTTGGCCAAGCTGACGCCGAAGAAACCAGAGGTTAAGGCTCCTATCCTGGAAAAAACATTTGACGAATTAAACGCGCTAAAAGAGAAAAAACTGGAACCGCAGGAAAGAGCCGTTCCACCTCCTGTCCAGGAGGATCCCCTGGCACAATTTGATAACTTGAAAATGCAGGACGTGACCCCGGAGGCTCCTGAAACAGCCGAACCCGAAAAACAAAATCCGTCCAAATTGCAAGAATTGGAGTTTGCATCGCTTTCACGCAATACCGTGGAACTGGAGAAAAAAGAAAGTGAAAAATCCGCTTCTGACCTCTTAGAGGAACTTGCCAAGCTGGATACCTCGGAACCGGTCAAGGTGGAGGAATCCCCGAACCGGCAACCCGAGACTCAGGTTCCGGATTCCAGGAACCGCGAAGAGTTTGGATCCATTCTGCAAAAACTCGACTCATTGAATGTAGAATCCAAAGATATCAAAACCGATACTGTGAATCCGGAAACGTTTGCTCAGGACTTTCAAAGCGACATATGGAAAGTATCCACTCCCAAGCAAGTACAGGTGCAGGTGGTCACTTCCTCCAGCGAGGCGTTCGTTCAGTCTTCGGTTGAAGGGGACCCCGGCGCCGATATTTTGTCCCTCTACATCGGGAAGATCCATGAAAAAGTCTACAAGAACTGGCGTGAACCGCTGGGAGAAAAATACAACAAGGAAGTCATCGTATCGTTTTATATTTACGGCAAAGGAAATATCGACAAACCCAGTCTGAAACAAAGTTCCGGTGTGGAGATGTTGGATTCTCTGGCCGTTCGTGCGATCATGGAATCCGAACCGTTTCCACCGTTTCCCGAGGACTTAAAGTATTCCAACCTTAATATCAGCATTCACTTTAAATATGTCCCCGAAAAAAAATAAAATGACTCGTAAAATATTTTTAGCGTTAATTATTGGCTTGCTGCTTTTCCCCTCTTCTTCCATTTTCGCTCAGGACTCAAAAATCCGCATTGATTTGCAGCGGGAAACCCGCCAAAAAGTGAAGATCGCCATTACGGATTTTATCTTGTCGGACAAATACGAAGACCCGCAAGGATTGGGGGCGGAGTCTAAAAAAATTCTCGAGAATGATTTGCGGCTTTCCGAATTGTTCGACCTGGTCGATCCTACAACGTTCAAGGAGCTGGAGCGCCTCGAACTGCAAAGAACCAGCGTCGATTACAGCAACTGGTACCAGATGGGCGCTCAGTGGTTGCTAAAGACCCAATATAAAATCAATCCGCTGGATAAGTCGTTCAATGTCACCTTCCGGCTATACGATACCGCCACCGAGCGGTTTCTTCTGGGAAAGCGTTATACGACGACAAAAAAATTTCTGCGGAAAATTGTGCACCGCTTTGCCGATGAAGTCGTTTTGCAATTGACCGGGGAACGAGGCGTTGCCGAAACAAAAATTGCATTTTTATCCGAAATCAACGGCAATAAAGAAATCTTTACGGTCGACTTTGACGGACAGAATTTGCGCAGGATCTCCGATGAAAAAAGCATCATTCTGACGCCCGCCTGGTCTCCGGATGGCGGCTGGATTGTTTACACTTCCTATGCCCAGCGCAACCCCGATCTGGTGATGATTGGAGCTTCGGGCAAAAGGCGGAGGACCCTGCTGAAACTTCCGGGTCTCAATGCCGCTCCCGCCTGGTCTCCGAATGGCCAACGCATCGCCATCGTATTGAGCAAGGACCGTAACTCTGAGATTTATGTTTTGGAGAAAGACTTTGGGCTCAAGCGGTTGACGCGGCATTTTAACATCGACACCTCTCCCACCTGGTCTCCCGATGGCAAGAAAATTGCGTTCACTTCCGATCGTTCGGGAACCGGAGCTCCGCAGATTTATGTCATGGACGCGATAGGCGGCGATAAAAGTGGAGTCAAGCGAATCTCTTTCGGTTCCGGCTACAATGATGATCCCGCCTGGTCTCCCAATGGCGATAAAATCGCTTTCACCTCCAGGGTCGGACGAAAATTTCAAATCAAAGTCTATGACATTAAAACCCAAAAAGCGGAGCAATTCACCTTTGGTCCCGGTAGCAGTGAACAGCCCGCCTGGTCCCCCGATGGCCGTTTTATCGTCTATCGGCATAAGCAAAATAACCGCATGAGTGTGTTTATCAAGTCATTAAGCGGCGGAAAACCAAGGCAATTGACTTTGATACAAGGAGGCGGGTACAGCCCCGCCTGGTCGCCATATTCCAAAAGGTAACTCATTCACACATGACGTGGCGGTTGAAACAACAAAATTAAAGGTTGACTAAAATTACATTTATCGTATATTAGAACTATAGAGAGTTATTTTTGTCTAAAAATAGGGCCGAGAACAGGTGTGATGGGACTTTGAAGAAAGAAATCAAATAGTTCCGTCATTATATTTTGGAAAATAATGCTTAGACATGTTGATATTTTGTAGTAACTTAAATATAATTTAAGTGTTGGTCTGATTTGGTGAAAATCAAATAATTGGAATAATATCTTATAGTTAATAAGATTAGATTCTTTGGGGGAGCTTGAATCAAGGTTTTCAGGACTTTTATTTACAAAGGGGACAATAAATTTCGAGGGTGATTATGAGAGGAAAAAAGTATTGGATCAGTGTTATGGCAGTATCGGTAGGATTGGCGTTCACCGCCGCGTGTTCAAAAAACTTGATGCCTCCCCCAGTTGAGACCGGGTCTGTGGCTGAAAGTGAGCTGGAAGAAGTGGCTCAGGCCAATGAAGGGGCAGGGCAAGGATTTGCTCCTGAATCTGATTTCCCAGTGGACGGTTCCGGTGATGAGTCGGGGTTTATGGCTCAGGAAAATCTGGCGGATGCCGGTAGCATCAGAGAAGAAAGTTTAAATGAATTGGGCATGCCGAATGGATCTTCAGATTCTTCAGGTGGAACCGGAGATTATTCCAACCCGTTTGCTTCCAATGGTTCCAGTGGCAGTTTCGGCGCTGATGGCAGTGGAATGGGTGGAGACCAGGGAATGCAGGAAGCCCGGTTGTACTCTTTCCGTCCGACTTCAGAGTTGAAGGACATTCATTTCCAGTTTGACAAATACGATCTGGATGAGCGTTCTAAAGGTGTTCTGAAACAAAATGCTGACTTTCTAAAACAGCATCCCAGTGTAAAAGTGGAAATTCAGGGACATTGCGATGAGCGCGGAACCAACAATTACAACCTTGCTCTTGGGCAGCGTCGAGCGGACTCCACAAAGCGCTATCTGGCTTCTCTCGGAATTCCAGAAAGCCGCCTGCATGTGATAAGTTACGGTGAAGAAAAGCCATTTTGTGGCGAAACCGGCGAGAGTTGCTGGTGGCGAAACAGAAGGGCGCATTTTATGGTTGCTGAATAAACAACCATATGGGTAACATTTTCACCTCTTGAATATTTGGATGATCACTTAGATCGCAGCGGGGATTCCCGTTGCGATCTATTTATTTTGTCCCGACTTTTAAGAGTGGATTCAAGAGAGATTGAGGGTTAAAATGACGACATCCTTCACTTTCAGAGAGCGCTTCTTCATGAAAACCGCAAAAATAATCAAGTCAATCACTTTCATTTTCCTTCTTTTCCTATTTCCGTCCAACCTGCACGCCGGACTTTTCGATAACGATGAAGAAAACTGGAGGAGGATCTTCGGAGAAATAAAGAAGATCAACGCCCGGCTGGTTTCTTTGGAAACGGGGAAGTTGAAAGCTCTTGAAACCGTCCAACAGGATTCGATCCGTCAACTGGAAGAAATAAAAAACCTGATCCCGGCTCTCCAGGGAACGGTGGAGCAAAGCCAGTCTGAAATGGGAGGCCATATTCAGGTCACCAATAAGAAACTGGCGGATATTGAAACCCAGCTCAAGTTGGAAGTGGTCAAAAACCTGAATCAACAATTGGATAAAGTGGTGCAACAAGTCAACCAGCAATTGACCCAACAGACCCAGGCGAACGAAAAATTTCAAGGAAGCCTGATTGGGCAATTTGATCAGCTGAAAACTCATTTGGCGGGGGACATGGATAAGTTTGCCAACGTCAACAAAGGGTTTTTTCAGGACATGGCCAAGACCAACAGCGAATCCCTGACGAAGGTGGTGGAGCGGCTGAACGCCCAAAACCAGGCCCTTGATAAAGTCAACCAAATCGTCAAATCCGAATTGATACCCGCCATTATTCAGCAAAACGAAAAAAGCCGAGACCTGCTTCTTTCCGAAATGACGAAGGCCAATAAATCCAATCAGGATGGCATCCTTGCGGCTTTTTCCCCCATCAATGCGAAGAACCAGAAGCTAGTGGAAATCCTGGAGCGCAGTCTCAAGGAAGAAGAGATGACGCGGTCGAACGTGGAGATCCTTTCCACAGGCATGACCCAGACCAATGACAACGTCATTCGAACCCATGACGATATGGTGAAACTAAAAGACGGTCTGCTACAGCAGATGGAAGCCATTTCAAAAATCCTGCAGGGCTTGTCCGCTCAGGTGAGCGCGGGGTCGCAAAAGGCGGAACAAAAAATTGATGGCGTTAATAATAATCTGCGAGTGGCGGATGAAAAAATAAACAAGCTGGCCGAAACCCTAAAAATCATCCAGTCGCAAAGCGCTTCCTCGGCATTGAACGGAGAAAAACTCAACAAGCTGGTGGGTTCTTCTGCCGAAATCGCCACGCACGCCAACAAAATGAACCAGTCGCTGCAAACGGTAGATCAGGCGCTCAATTCCATTCAGGGCGGGCTGGCAAATGTGGATCTGGCCAATCAAAAGCTGTCAAAATTGATTGATATATTGAAGACCATTGCCACAGAGCAGGGGAAAATGACCCAGGTCATTCAGGCTCAACAGACACTGACGAAGGATCAGCAGGCGTTGATTCAGGCTCAACAGGCGATGAAACAGGCGCAAGGGCAAATGAATCAGATGCAGAACGACATCAAACAAAGTCAGAATGAAATAAAAAGAGCGCAGGTGCAAATTTTAAAATCTCAGGCCGATATCAAAAACACACAAGCGGCGACACTTAAGTCTCAGGCAGACACCAAAAAAGAAATCGCGGATTTGTCTCGTAAAGCCAATGTCAATATTTCGCGGAACGACGCCATAAGAAAAATCCTGGCCAACCTGGAGAAAAAGCCTTAGCCGTCTCAATCATAAAAATCAGGACCGTTTATGAGTCACCCCTTGGACTCATAAAAAATCCAAATTTCTGCGCAGATTTTCCTTCCTTCCATGTATGATGGCCCGCATTGATTCTTTTGCCTTCGCGGAGATATGGCCAAATCCCTTTCTGAATTCGTCTGTCAAAATTGCGGGCACCATGCGCCCAAGTGGCTGGGAAAGTGCCCCGAATGCAACGGCTGGAATACCTTTTCAGAGGAAATCCTCAAAGCCCGTTCGAAAAACTCCCGCTCAGGAGGAACAACGGCACCCGGTAAGTATGGCGGCGTTCAGGCGATCACCGAGGTTCAGGGGCTGACCCAAGCCCGCTGGACTACGGGGATCAAGGAGTTTGACCGGACGCTTGGCGGCGGCATGGTGGAAGGGTCTCTCATCCTGATTGGCGGCGACCCAGGAATCGGCAAGTCCACTTTGATGCTTCAAAGCATGGGAGCCATCGCCCGGTCCGGGAAAAAAGTGCTTTATGTTTCCGGCGAAGAATCCCCCTCGCAGATAAAAATGAGAGCCGAGCGGCTGAACGCGCTTTCTGATCATCTACTCATCAGCTCCGAGATTTGCATTGAAGACGTGCAACGCCTGATCGATAAAGTGAATCCGGATGTTCTGGTTTTCGACTCCATTCAAACCTTTTATACGGCAGAGTTGACCTCGGCGCCGGGCAGTATCGGCCAGGTCCGCGAAGTGGCGTTCAAGATATTTCAGGACATCAAGAAGCGCTCTATCCCGGCGCTATTGATCGGTCACATCACCAAGGACGGCGCTATCGCCGGGCCAAAATCCCTGGAGCATATCGTCGATACGGTGATATACTTCGAGGGCGAAAAAGGCCATTCCTATCGAATTTTGCGGGCGATCAAAAACCGTTTTGGGTCCACTCCGGAAATCGGGGTCTTCGAAATGGGCGCAGAGGGTCTCAATTCCGTGGAAAATCCCTCGGAAATTTTCCTGGCGGAGCGGCCTACAGATTGCCCGGGGTCTGTCATCGTTTCCAGCGTCGAGGGCAGTCGAACACTTCTGGTGGAGGTTCAGGCGCTGGTGACCAGTTCGTCCTCAATCGGTATGCCAAGAAGGGTGGCTACGGGATTTGATCCCACCCGGATGACGCTTCTCATCGCCATCATGGAAAAGCGATTGGGACTGCATTTCCAGGGCGAAGACGTTTTTGTCAATATCGCCGGCGGGCTGAAAGTTTCCGAACCTGCGATTGATCTTGGAATCGCCACGGCAATTGCCGGCAGTCTCAAAAATCAGTTGATCGATCTTAAGACCGTGATGATCGGGGAAGTCGGGCTGACAGGCGAAGTGCGCTCGGTCATGCAACTGGATTCGCGTATCATGGAGGCCGAGCGGCTGGGGTTTCAACGCTGTGTCCTCCCGTCTACAGGCGTTAAAGAAAAATCATTTCCCAACAGCAATATTGAACTTTGTTTCGTCAAAAGCCTTGCCGAGGCATTTGACGTGGTTTTTTCCTGAGACCGTTTTATTCAAGAATTGATGAAAGTTTCCGCAATCATTCCAGCGGCGGGGCAGGGGACTCGCATGGGCGCTTCGATCCCCAAACAGTTCCTTCTCTTGCAGGGAAAGCCGATCCTGCATTACACCTTGCAGGTCTTTCAAGCCTCCGGTCTGGTCGATTCAATCATCCTGGTCGTTCCGGAAAATGATTTCGAAGCGGCACAAAAAGAGTGGGCAAAAAATTTCAATATAATTGAGCAGGTCGTCGTTGGCGGAGAGAAACGCCAGGATTCGGTTGCCAACGGTTTAAACGCTCTTGACGCCGGTACGGATATTGTCATCGTGCACGATGGCGTACGTCCCTTCATCACGCGCGATATCATTGAAAAAACCATTTCCGCCGCCGAGGTTCATGGCGCGGCGATCACCGCCATTCCGGTCAGCGACACGATCAAACAGGCCGATGCGGAAAGTTTTGTCACGAAGACGGTGGATCGCACCGGATTGTGGCGCGTACAGACGCCGCAGGCGTTTAAGTATGATTTGTTCAAAGAAGCGATGGCAAAGGCAATGGCCGACTCTTATTATGGAACCGACGAAGGGTCCATACTGGAGGCGGCAGGCAAAAAGGTGAAGATCGTCGAAGGGTCGGAATTGAATATCAAAATAACCCGTAAGGAAGACCTTGTCTTAGGGGAGCGTATTTTAAATGAGATGTTTCCCTGAGAAAGTTTTCCGGTCACTGAGCTGAAACACAAATTTTTGCTCCCCATCATTGTCTTTCGCATCTAAACCTCATGCTTAAAACTTTAATACAGAAAATATCTTCAGTAATCAACCTTATGATGAGGAGACCGACCATGCTCGATACAGGAACCCAAGCCCCGGATTTTTCCGTCAAGGACCATAACGGCAACACAGTCAATTTAAAGGACCTTCGCGGCCAGAAGGTGATTCTATGGTTTTACCCTAAAGCCGATACCCCCGGCTGCACGATGGAAGGGCAGGGTTTCCGTGACGACTATAGCCAGTTTGAAGGCAAGAACACTGTTGTTTTTGGAGTGAGTCTGGACAACGAAGCGGACAACAAGGCATTCGCGGAAAAGTATTCTTTCCCTTTTTCCCTTCTCTGCGATGTGGACCGCAAGATCGCCCTGGCCTATGGTGCGGTAACCGGTTCCGAGGACCAATACGCATCCCGCATCACCTATGTGATCGGTGAAGACGGCAACATCCAGGAAGCGATTGAAAAGGTAGACACCAAGACCCACTCCAAGGATTTGTGCTCGCGTTTATAACCTGCTGGTTTTGTTTATCTCCCTTCCGCGAGCGAATTTCCCCGGCCAGTGCGGATGATCCGGTTTTCTAAAAGTTTTCGAGCGGCTTGACCTTCCGCCAGCATGCCGATAATATGATAAGTTTTAACCTCGCTTTAATGGAGGAACGTAGATGGCTTATAAAGACTTCCTGGTCCGAAAAACCATGGACGGTGGTGAGAAGAAGCAAAAGCAGGATCTTCTTCACACCAGGATTTCCCCGGTCGATTATGACAAGGTCGAAACCGTAGCCGATCTGGTAGAAAACTTCAGCCACTGTTCCATTCAGGCGCGCAATATTGGTCTCTCGGCCACTGTGTTCAAAAAAATGCTGACAGATAAGGACCGGCCCACTATCATGCTGGGGCTTGCAGGACCCCTGATTGCCGCCGGATTGCGTAAGGTCATCCGCGACATGGTACACAACAATATGGTGGACGTGATCGTATCGACAGGCGCTGTTTTGTACCAGGATTTTTATGCCGCTTTGGGCGGGGGACATTATTACGGCAGTCCCAACGCCGATGACACGGAGTTGCGCGAGTTGTTCATCAATCGCATTTATGACACCTATGTCGATGAAGAACTCTTTGCCGAATACGACACCATGATCGGTCAATTTGCCGGAACCCTTGAACCACGGCAATATTCGAGCCGCGAGTTTATTTCCAAGTTGTCGGAAACCATCGACGACGAAGAATCCATTCTGGTGACGGCGAGGAAGAACGGCGTGCCGATTTTCTGTCCGGCCATCAGTGATTCCAGCATCGGCATCGGGTTGACCGAGCATTATTATCATGCCAGAAAAGAAGGCAAGGCTCCGATCACCATCGACACCATCCGTGACAATTACGAACTGACGCAGATTGTGGTGCAATCCGCCGGAACCGCGGCATTTTATGTGGCTGGCGGTGTGCCGAAAAACTATATCAACGACTCCATCGTCATGTCCTACATCTTCGATAAATACACCGGCGGACACAAATACGCCCTGCAGGTGACCACCGATTCCCCGCATTGGGGGGGGTTGAGCGGCAGCACCCTGGCGGAAGCGCAGTCCTGGGGGAAGGTCAATAAAGAAGCGAATTTTGCGATGGCTTTTGTTGAACCCAGCGTGTCCCTGCCCTTGATCTATGGATATGCCTACCAGAAAGGATTTTACAAAGATCGGAAAAAACTGCACCTTAAATGGGCCGGGGATGTCCTCAAAGAACTAAAGGTAGTGAAATAAATTTCATTGCAACCGGAATCCAATCAATGGACCTCAAAAAAGAAGTGCTTTTTCTCGAACCGGATGCGGCGGATTCTTTTAGTCTGAAGGGCATTCGCATCGAGCAATTATTGCCCAAAAAGGCGTGTAGGCAATTTTCCGCTTACCGAGTGAAGATGCAGCCCCACCAGGTGAAAAAAACCAGTTACCACAAAATAGGTGAGGAACTTTATTATGTTCTGGAGGGTTCCGGGACAGCGATTCTGGGTGAAAAGCAATATGTATTAAGTAAGGGCTGTTTCTTCCGGGTGCCTCCCAATACCCTGCATCAATTCACTACCGAAAATGACCCGCTGGACCTGCTGAACTTTCACAGCCCGCCTGTCTTTTCCGATCACGACACGTATTTCCAGGACTAGGCGTTCAATTGTTTTGATTGATGTCTAAGAAAAACTGCACGTCATCTATTCCTTCAGTGGATATCAGACGTTTTTTTAGGGCATGGATCATGGGCTGGATTTCGTCGAGAGTTCTTCGTGGATTGATTTCGAGATAAAGTTCGACGATGGTTTTCCCTTTTGTGTGATGGACTCGTAGCCGGGTTTTTTTTAAATCTCCGTCGAAGTGCGCCATGATGGGTTCCACGATCGGATTGAGCTCTTCCCGGGTGGCGGGGTTTAGCGTTAAAAGATCCTGATCTTCTTCCGCATCGACATGCACCAGCACATCCTGTAGATTGTCAAACTCGTTGATTAAGCTTCTCCGCACTCGTTCGGCGACGGTATGGCCTTCGCTTACCGTGAGATCCGTGTCCACCAGAATGTGAACGTCCATGAAAATTTCACCGCCGATCTTGCGGGTTCTCAAATCGTGAAATTTTAGCACCTGTGGAATGCCGTCAATGATTTCTTTGATGCGTTTCGTTTTTTTCTCGCTCAAGCCCGTGTCCATCAGGTCGCGGATGCCTCTGGATAAAATATCGTAACCGACTTTCATAATCATCAAGGCGACCACGCCGCCAGCCAGTGGGTCCATCAGAGGATAGCCAAAATGGGCGCCGAGGATTCCAATCAATGCTGCAACCGAAGAAATGGCGTCCGAGCGGTGATGCCAGGCGTTGGCGATCAAGGCGGGACTATTTTCCCGCTGCCCGACGATGCGGGTGTATCTAAAAAGCGCTTCATTGATGATGATGGAGAGAGTCGCCATCGCCGCCGCCAGCCAGGTGGGAACCAGTTGAGAGCCGCTTTCGATGACTTGCCAGACGTCGTAACCGATCCAGATTCCAGCCAGAATAATCACACTCCCGACAATGACCGCGCCAAGCGTTTCGGCCCGCCCGTGACCATAAGGATGGTTGGAATCTGCTGGAATTTTGCCGATCTGATGCGTCGCCAGTACGACAACGTCCGTCAACAGGTCTGATAAAGAGTGCAGAGCGTCCGCCATCAGCGCCGTGCTGTTGCCAAACACTCCGCCAACGAACTTTATAGCGGCAAGAATCAGATTGGCAATGGCGCCGATCAGGGTCGCTTTAACTCCTGGAGAAATTTGGGCTGGAATTACCATCGGAAAATCAAAAGAAATTGTGGGTACGATTGAAAAAAGAGATTCCAGTATTAGAGGAGATTTTTGACTCTGGGATTTCTTTTTTCTTTTTTTATGCCGGGCGATGCAATTTTATGACCATTAAGGCTATTTTGCTGCAAGTACTTTATTATTTTAACATTGGCGGCGGGAAAGGGGTATTGGTCGATTTCCTGTGCGGCAATCCATTTCCATTGGTCGCAGCTGGTGGCCCGGATTTTCCCGGATTTATGCGAGCAGAGGTAGACATGCAGGGTGACCCGGAATTGGGTGTAGCTGTGCTTGATGGTCATGATTTTTTCTTTGATAACAATTTTGATTCCCAGTTCTTCTTTTATTTCCCGATGCAGACAGTCTTCAGGGCTTTCGTTTTTCTCGATTTTCCCGCCGGGGAATTCCCAGAGACCTGCCATGAGTCCTCGCTTAGGTCTCTGCTGAATATAAGTTTTTCCGTTACGGTAAATCACCGCGGCGCTGACCTCTATTTTTTGGGTGGGAGTTTTTACTTTCGCCGGTGGGAACTTTTCCTGCGCCCCATTTTTTTGCGCCTGACAGGAGTCACTTGTGGGGCACAATAGGCACAGGGGATTTTTAGGCAGACAGACCGTCGCGCCAAGCTCCATAAGAGCCTGATTGAAATCGCCTGATTGTTTTTCCGGTAGAATTTCTTCCGCAATCTGCCAAAGCTTATTCTCCGATTGAGGCGTGCCGCCGTTTTCCGGCAGGCAGAACCAGCGCGACAAAACCCGTTTGACGTTGCCGTCTAAAACCGGCGTTTTTTTGTCGAATGCAATGCTGAGAACGGCTCCTGCGGTATAGCGTCCGACGCCGGGTAATTTTAAAATCTCATCCAGCGTGTCGGGCACCTCTCCTTGGAATTGTTCTTTTATCATTTTGGCTGTGCGGTGCAGGTTGCGGGCGCGGGAGTAGTACCCCAATCCTTCCCAGTGTTTCAAAACCCTGGATTCAGAAGCGGCGGCGAGTTTTTGCACTGTAGGGAAAGATTTTGCCCAGCGTGTGTAATACGGGATCACCGTCTTGACCTGCGTTTGTTGCAACATGAACTCGGAGACAAGAATATGGTAGGGGTTTCGAGTCTCGCGCCAGGGCAGATCGCGCTTTTCCTGCTGGTACCAGTCAGTGAGCGAGGATTGCAGAGTTTTAACAGTTTTTCTTGCCAGCATGGAAGGGAATGTTAAGAAGCCAGGCAGTAAACGGGCCGGTTATTGGGGCAACAGGGAGATCAAACTCCGATGGCGTCCTTGCTCCAGATCACTTTATGGAGCTGGGTTTGCAGGCGCACGGGAAGATTGTCTTCCAGAATCCATTGAGCCAGATCCTTAAGATCGAGTTTGTCATAGACCGGCGAGAACAAGACCTTGGCTTTTTTGTGAAGAGAATAATCACTCACAATTTTCCGACTCCATTCGTAATCGTTGCGATCCAGAATCACACATTTGACCTCATCTTGTGGATTCAAGTAATCGAGGTTTTCAAAATTATTTTTAGTTTCTTCGCCGCTTCCCGGACATTTTAGGTCCACGATTTTGACGACCTCGGATGGCACCTCTTTTATGGACAACGATCCTCCGGTTTCGAGCATCACCCGATAGCCTTTATCGAGCAAGGCCTGCATTAAGGGATACACTTCTTTTTGCATCAGAGGTTCGCCGCCGGTGATTTCCACCAAGGGAATGCCAAAGGCTTCCACGGTGTCGATGACTTCCTCGACTTCTAATTCCTTGCCCTCATAAAATGCGTACTCGGTATCGCAATAGCCGCAACGCAAGTTGCAGCCCGTTAACCGGACAAAGACGCAGGGAAGACCGGTGAAGGAAGATTCGCCTTGAAGGCTTTTGTAGATTTCGTTGATTTTAAGCACTGCCCAAATCCTGTTCGCTGGAACTCGATATTACCTGCTGATTCTACAGCAATCGCAGATTGGGGTCATCCCAAAACCCGTGGGGCGGGTAGGGATTCGAGGTAAGGCTTGGCAGAAAAATGCTCTGTTGGATTAGGGGGGAAGGATGTATTCCAGACTATTGCAACGAAATATTGCCAGCGGAATCAATCAGAAACGTGTTGGGGCTTGCAATGTGGCTGGAATTGGCATCGAACCCGAGTTCCGTCCCTGTGGTTATGGAAACGGTCATATCTGCAGTAGGGCTGTACCCGTAAGAGGTCCCGGCGGCTATGGTTGTATCACAGGGACTTGCAGAAAAAGTATCTCCCCAAAAAGCCTTACAGGCCGAATAAAGTTCTCTCAGGTTGGCTTTAGCAGCCGTATCGTAGCTTTGTCTTTTGTATGCCAAAAAATTGGGAATAGCAATGGCCGATAAAATGCCGATAATCGCGATGACGATCAGCAGCTCGATCAGAGTAAATCCCTTTTTATTCTTTAGAATCAGGTTTTTATGAAACATGGGTTTGATCCACCTATTTTTTTAAATTTTGCGAGGGATTCGCCCCTCTTACCCGGTAAGTTGCAATTCAGGTACCAAAACCTGGTTTTTTCTCTAAAAAAATAGAGGCTGATAAAAGGGGGGTAATTTCCATCTAATCGGCATCTCCGGGTCATTTTACTGACAAAAATTGTCATTCTGGCTTAATTTTGTCAGTCGATCAGAGGGGCAAAAAATGAGTTTTCGACGGAAAATCAAGAGTTTTAGCAAATAAATTGGGAAATCGGCTCTCCAGGGATTTTGATCTACTTTAAACAAAATAGGTTTTATTTCGCTATAAAGTGCCAAGCTAGTGGATTTTGAGGTTCACCGCTTTCTGTGATGCACCACTTCTCCGAAGGCCCAGCCTAACAAGATCCCGATGGCAAGCACCAGAAAAATCATGATCGCCCTGGAAATGGAAGCTTCCCAGAAAAAGAATTTAATGGTCACCACTTCCACGTTTTGCAGAGTGAAGATGACGATCAGGAATAAGAGGACCAACCCAAAATTCAATTTCGCGAACATACTATTTTCGCCTCCTTAAATTTAATGGTCTGCTTCTTAATAATGGGACATTGAGGCTCCTAAAACAATAGGGTTTTACTTTCATTTGCAAGTGACCCTATTTTAATTGAGTGGAGCCATTTTGGGCGCAGTGATTTTGAAAGTCAAAGCATGAAGGATTTCTTATAAATAGTGTATATTAGAGCGGTCAATTTGGATTTTAATCAACCGATTGAACAAAAAAAGAGAAGCTGTATGGATGAAATTTTTGCATGGATGGAAGTTTTAAATCTCACTGCTTCGAGTTTGCTGGACCAATTGATTGCATACGCCCCCAACCTGATTGGGGCGGCGTTTATCATTTTCCTGGGGTGGATCATCGCACGGCTCTTGCGCGCTGGGACCAAACGGCTGGCAACGGCTATCAACAGTTCGCTGGATCGTCTTTGGAAAAAGAGTAAGGCGGCGCGTTTTCGTTTGTCGGAAACGTTTATTTCACTCACCAGTAAAATCGTATTTTGGGTGGTGTTTCTTTTTTTCGCGGCATTTGCGACCCGTGTCCTTGGGTTGCATGCGTTTTCCGACTGGCTGGACGAGATCGTCGCTTATTTTCCGACGTTCGTGGCGGGTGCACTCATCATCGTTGCCGGGTTTTTATTCGGTGCGCTGGTCCGGGATCTCACGATGACCGGAGTAGCTTCCGCCGGTATCAAACAAAGCCGTTTGTTTGGACGTATTGCTCAAGGGACGACCATCGCCACCGCCGTAGTCATTGGTCTCAGCCAGGTTGGGATCGACGTCACCTTTCTAGTGACTTTGATTTCCATCATCGTTGGTTCGCTATTGGGCAGTATCGCGCTGGCGGTAGCCCTTGGGTCGAAGAATCTGGTCAAGAATTTTATTGGTTCGCATTATATCCAGAAGCAATTCCGCGCGGGGCAAAAAGCCCGAATAGGCGATAAGGAAGGAACCATTCTGGAATTCACGCCCACTGCGGTCGTATTGGCAACCGAAGAAGGCCGCGTGACCGTTCCCGCGAAAGTGTTCAACGAGGAATCCACCCTGTTAATGTTGCCGAAAGAAGACGATGAGTAGCGGGTATGAGTTGACACAGGCCTTTCTTGAGGCACGCAAAGAAGAAGCGGCGAAGGAACTGGAACGGTTGGCTCCCGAGGATGTCGCCGCATTCTTTGAAAATGTTCCTGCAAAAATTGCAGCGGGCGTTTTTGAAAAAATGATATCCTGGCAGGCATCCCGGTGCATTCTTCATATGAAACCCGAAACGGCGGCGGGCATGATGGCAGCCATCAAAGCCCCTGCTTCCACCACGCTTCTTCGTCTTTTGCCCCAGGAAAATAAGGACCGGATTTTTGAGAAACTGCCGGCGTTAAAAAACAAATCCGTTAAAAAACTGCTGGCGTATCCAGAGGAGATGATCGGCGCCTGGATGAATCCCTTAGTGGCAACGGTGCCGGAGACTTCGAGTGTGGAGGAGAGTTTGAAGTATGCCGGTCGATTCGGCAATTCTTTGGGGCATTATATCTATGCAACGAAACGGGAAGGAACTTATACAGGCATTGTGATGCTTGCGGATTTGTTTCAGGCGAAGAAGCGGGTTTTAATCGCGGATTTATTAAGCCATGAGTTCAACCCACTTCTCGACCGCGCCACTTTAGAGTCCGCCCGGTTTTTATCCGAATGGAATGATTTCAAACGATTGCCTGTTGTGAACCGGAAAAATCATCTGCTAGGAGAGTTGAGCCATGCCAGCCTGTGCGCGGCGCTTTCTTTGGATCCCGCAGAAGCCGCTTCTGAAAATATCGGATCGCTAGTGGCTCAATTTGGAGAAGTGTATTTCAACAGCCTGGGGGAAATGGTGAACTTTCTCGTCGAGACGAATGTTTTTGCCGATGAAAAACCCCGCCAGGAGAAAAAATCGTGACCGGCAATGCAACGGTTGTTCAGGAGGCCCTAAACCGGCGGTTCTTGACCGATCACTCGGTCCTGGCGGCGCATCAACTTGAGACCATGACTCCGGGAGAAGCGGCGTCCCAGTTAATCAAGCTGCCAGCCAGAGTTCTTGTTCCTGTCCTGGAGAAGTTGACTCCCGGTTTTTCCGCCGGTTTGTTCGCTTGTTTTCCGGAAGAGAAAGTCAAAAGCATTTTGCCGGAGATGAACCCCAATCATCTGGTGACACTGCTTGGGCAAGTGAGCAAGGAGTTAAAAGATAAATACCTGTCCTGGGCGGACAAAGCGCTGAGAAGGGAATTGCTGGAGCTGATGAGCTACCCGGAGGACAGCGCTGGCCGGTTGATGGACACCAAAATGGGTTTGTTCCGTGAAACCATGACGGTGCCGCAGGGCTTGAAACGCCTTCGCGGCCTGGGGAGAAATAGCAACCGCAGTTTGTTTTTGATCGATGCAGAGAACAAGCTTTGCGGCAGGGTCAGCATTCAGGATATGGCGCTTGCCGATCACGATCAGCTCTTGAAAGATATTGCTGAGCCTGTTTCAGTGGTGGTGAATCCGTTGACTTCGAGGGACGAGGTCGTCGGTCTTTTAGAGAAGCACCGAATCACCAGTCTGCCTGTTACCGATCTCGATGGCCGCATGGTCGGCGTCATTCAATATGCCGGGTTGGTTAAAGCCATCGAGGAAGAAGCCACGGTCGATATCCAGACCATGGTGGGAGCAAGCAAAGATGAGCGCGCGCTCTCCAAAGTAAGTTTTGCCGTTTCCAAACGCCTTCCCTGGCTCGAAATCAATCTGCTGACGGCGTTCCTGGCGGCCTCGGTGGTGGGCATATTTGAGGACACCATCAGCCGCAACACGGCTCTTGCGGTTTTACTGCCCGTGGTCGCGGGCCAGTCCGGCAATACGGGAGCACAGGCGCTGGCCGTCACCATGCGCGGATTGGCTTTGCGTGAGATCACCATTCGCCAGTGGTTCCCCGTTGTGATGAAGGAAGTCTGTGTGGGATTTATTAATGGGATCGCCGTGGCTTTGACCACTGCAATTGGCGTCTATTTCTGGAGCCGATCCCTGGGTCTTTCCCTGGTCATTGGCGTGTCCATGGTGCTTTCCATGATCGCGGCAGGTTTTGCCGGAGCAATCGTTCCCATGGGTCTCGTCAAAGTAGGGCAGGACCCGGCCACCTCCTCCTCAATTATCCTCACCACCGTGACCGATATCGCGGGATTCTTTTCCTTTCTGGGAATTGCCACACTATTGTCCAGCATGTTGTAACCTATGAGGTCATTTTCCCCGCTTTCAACCTTGTACTTAAGCTATGCATGACATAACCGCCTCCATCGAATTTCAAATGAGCCTGTTACTGTTCATCGCCCTTTCAGGCTATTTGATTGCGTCCCGGATCGGACAGCCTGCGGTGGTTGGAGAAATTCTCGTGGGCATGGTCATCGGACCCAGCGTTCTGGGATGGATCACCTACACCAGCTTTGTCAGCAGCATTGCGCATTTGGGTGCGGTCATTTTGTTATTTGTCATTGGTCTCGAATTCAAGCTGAAAGACATTGCCAAAATAAAATATGGGGTCATTGCTATTTCCGGGATCGTGGTTCCCTGGCTCGGAGGCTATTTTCTGGCGGTTTGGTTTGGCTTCGATGCCCCGCGCGCCATGTTGATCGGCGTGGCCCTTTGCGCCACCAGTATTGCGGTCACGGCGGACACGTTGAAAGAAATCGGCAAACTGAAAACCGAAGCCGCCAAAGCCATCATCGGCGCGGCAGTGATCGACGACGTGCTGGCGCTGATGGCGCTCTCGGTCACCAATCAGATGTCGGCGGGGACGTTGTCCTTAGCGGGGACTTCTCTGGCGCTGGTCAAATCCTTCGGGTTTCTCATTACCGGTGCGCTGTTGGGACATTTCGTTTTGACGCGGTTTGTCAACAAACTCGATGGCATGCCCATCGCCCGCAAATACCCGGAATTTGTTTTTATTTTCGCCATGATGATCGCCTTTCTCTACGGAATGATGGCGGAGCTGGCCGGGCTGTCGGCAATCGTCGGCGCCTTCATCGCCGGCGTTTCTCTGGAAGGCGTGGGACTGAAATTCAGCCGTAGTTTTAAGGAAGGTTCGGAATATTTGCGCATCATCTTTGCGTCGGTGTTTTTTGTGTCCCTCGGAATCATCGCCGACGTGTCAGCGTTGACGCCGGATGTTCTGGGCTATTTATTGCTTTTGTCGGTTGTCGCGGTCATCACCAAAGTCGTGGGCTGCGGTATTCCGGCCAGATTATATGGTCTCAGCAACCGCGATTCTCTGGTGGTCGGGTTTGGCATGTCGCCACGCGGGGAGGTGGCGATGATCATCGCGCTCTTAGGACTCAATCAGGGGATCATCGACCAGCCCAATTACGTCGCTCTGGTGCTGATGAGTCTTTTGACCACCATCGTGACGCCGCTGGTTCTCCGCTTCTGGCTTTATAAAGGTGAGGTGGCCTGAGCCGAATTTTGCCAGGGGTGTTTTCAGGAAAGATGTGTCAAGCCGCCGGAATTTATTTCTCTAAACTATTCAGCTTGTCCAACGTTTTTTTGACTTTGTGAGTATTGATAAACGTGGCGATATGAAACAAAGCGTCGCCCTTGTTAACGAGGGGCAACTGGGTTTTTCCAATCACGATGCCTCCGACATTCGCCCGCACCGGAACATTGTGCTTGCCGAACGGGTCGCGAATAAAGCCCAGATTTTCCTTTGCTTCTACATGCGCTCCCAGAGGTTTTCCCGAGGTCAAAATTCCGGCGGACGGAGCCCGGACCCAGACGGTTTTCTCGGAAATGAAGGTCTCCGGCCGTGTCGGCTGGGGTTTGGAGGGCAACATGCCGATGGCCCGCATCACGGCTTTGATTCCATTCACTCCCATTCGAATGACGTGTTCATCATGACGCAGCGCTTCGCCGCCTTCGTAAAGCAGGATCGGAATATTTTTCTTATGCGCTTCCGCACGTAGTGAGCCGTCTCTGGAATTGGCATTGATGATGACCGGCACGCCGAACTGGAACGCCAGATTCTTGGTATCCCGGTCGCCAATAAAACCGCGGATCTGTGGCAGGTTGGTTCGATGAATCGCCCCGGTGTGCAGATCGATCCCGTGAGTGCATTTATCCAGAATCTCGACGGTGAAGAGATTTGCCAGTTGCGCGGCCATGGAACCTTTGGAAGAGCCGGGAAAGGAGCGATTGAGATCCCGGCGGTCGGGCAGGTAGCGCGAGAGCGTGTTAAACCCAAAAATATTGACCACGGGAATCGTGATCAGGGTGCCGCACAGCTTTTTGAGTGGTTTGTAGGTGAGCAGGCGGCGGATGATTTCAATTCCGTTGATCTCGTCCCCATGAATGGTGGATGAAATGAATAGGGTGGGGCCGGGGCTCTTGCCACGTTTCACCTCAACGGGAAGACTGACTTCGGTAAAATCGTACAACTTGGCGACGACAAGATGAACGATTCGGTGTTCCCCAGGTGCAATGATTTGCCCTCCGATTGAAAATTCTTTCTCCATTCCTCAACCGTCTCCGCTGGTTCGGGTATTCCCGGGTCGCGCGTCTTTCTCAATGAACTCGATGATCTTGCTGGCCACGTCCAGCCCTGTAGCTTTTTCAATGCCTTCAAGACCGGGGGAGGAGTTGACCTCCATGACTACGGGGCCGTGGTTGGAACGCAGGAGGTCCACCCCGGCCAGGTTCAAACCCATCGCTTTGGCGGATCGAACCGCGGTGCTGCGTTCCTCCGGGGTGATTTTGATGACATTTGCAGTCCCTCCCCGGTGCAGGTTGGAACGGAATTCGCCTTCCTTGCCCTGCCGCTTCATGGAAGCAACCACCTTTTCACCCACAACAAAACAACGGATATCCGCGCCACCGGCTTCCTTGATGAATTCCTGAACCATGAAATTGGCTTTCAGACTTTGAAAGGCGCCGATAACGCTCTCTGCTGCTTTGTAGGTTTCCGCCAGCACCACACCCTTGCCTTGGGTTCCTTCCAGGAGTTTGACTACCAGAGGCGCGCCGTTGCAGAGCTTGATGAGTTCATCGGTACTCTTGGCGGAGTGGGCGAAACCCGAAATGGGCAATCCGATGCCCTTACGGGCCAGAATCTGCAGAGACCTCAATTTGTCACGCGAACGCGATATGGCCACCGATTCGTTCAGGGAATACGTGCCGCCCATTTCGAACTGGCGCACGATGGCGGTTCCGAAAAAAGTAATAGAAGCACCGATCCGGGGAATGATCGCGTCTACGTTGTTTAACACTCGGTCCTTGTAATGAACCGTGGGTTTATGCGAGGTGATATTGACGTAGCATTGGAGGGGATTGACTACTTCCACTTCGTGGTTTCGATTCTTGGCCGCTTCCACCAGCCGCTTCGTCGAGTAAAGTTTGGGCCCACGGGATAAAATTGCGATATTCATTTTTTTGTACCTGCTTTCTTTGATTTGAGAAAAGATTTTCCAGGGTCGACGAGATAAAATTTTCTGATCGCTTCCCGACCCAGCAGCAAACGAAATCCCATCATGTCCCGATTGACTAAAGTGAGTTCAATGGTGTGCTCAATGTCCCCAATGTTCAGGGTGGTTTTAATCACCGGCCGCAGGCTGGATTCGCCATTGGAGCTTTTGACGGACCGGTGCTCCATGATCCGTGCCGACACCAAAATTTCCGGGATATTGCTCCTTTGTTTTGGATGCACCAGAAATTCGATTTTTCTGGATTTACGGTTCAATTGAGCTTCCGAAATATGCAGGGAGGAAGTCCGGGCGCCGGTGTCGACCTTGGCTTTGATTTGATCAATTCCCAGGTCCGGGAAGGACACCCATTCCCTCCAACCGATGACGGGAAGAGGGGCGCGCTTTTTTTTAGATAACTTCTTTTTTTTCAATAGTAAACTTGCCTGATTAATATGAAAAGGTCAAAAGCGATCTCCGAATACATGAAGTTCACTGTAAGAACGGGTGAAGTTTTAAGCTTCGCCCGCGCCAATGCCTGCGGTTCAATGGCGCAGGGAAATATCTTAACATACCTCCCCGTCCCGTTTTAATGCTTTAAAAGCCGTTGCAGTAGGATTGAGGCGGAGTGGAGTGGGAATGATTAAAATAGAGACTATCCGAAACTGAGGCGGCTGGTGAGAATTTTTGTGCCCATACGGACTTTGGCGGAAAAGTCCTCCCAGGATTTGACTTTGGCCATCTGCTTCATGATATAGCCGGCCTGCCGATAAAAACGCGCGTGACACTCGTCCTGAATTTTCCGCAGTTCCTCTTCGGTGAAATCCTTGTTCCAGAATTTGATTTTAAACTGCGGCGTCGGGTTTTCGGCGAAGCGCTGCCAGTAGTCTTCCGTGACAATGCCTTCTTTCAGCATCTCGAAATACAATTCGGTTTTGGGGTAGGGGGTGCAGATGGAGAACTGCGCGTAGTCGGGTTTCAGCCGTTTGGCCAGATCGACCGTAGCCATCATTTCTTCCCGGGTTTCGTGGGGAATGCCGATCATCATATAGGCGAAGAACCCGATGCCCGCCTGCCGCGTCCATTTGCAGGCGCGTTCCACCTTTTCAGGCGTCTGGCCTTTTTGCAGGTAGGCAAGATGGCGCGGCGTCGCCGATTCGATGCCGTAATGAATGCGGTAGCATCCGGAACGCTTGAGCGCGGCCAGCAGTTCCGGCGTGACCGTGTCCACCCGCGCCGAGATTTTGTAGTTGATCTTGATACCCCGCTCGACGATCAGCTCGCAGATTTTCAGCAGGTTTTTCTTGTTGATGGTGATGGTGTCATCGACAAAAAACAGGTCGTCCACGCCCATCGCCACCAACTCCTCGATTTCCTCGACGACGTTTTCCGCCGACCGGCAGCGGAACGTGGTTTTACGGATATCGCAGAACGAGCAAGCCGCCGGGCATCCCCGGGTCGCTTGAATGGTGAAAAACTGACGGCCTTCGCCGATGATGTGAACGTATTTGCTGACATCCACCAGATGCCGCGCCGGGTTTGGCAAGGTGTCCAGATCGAGCAGTTCGGTTTCAGCCGGGTTGATGTGGGCCACGCCGTCCCGTTTCCAGCCCAGTCCCTTGATGGATTTTAAAGCATCGCTGTCGCCGCCTTCTTTATCGAGAGTGGTCGCCAGTTGGGTGAAAATGGGTTCGCCCTCGCCGAACACGACATAGTCGATCTCCGGCAGGTTCAGCGTTTCTTTGGGGTACATATTGACGTGCGGGCCGCCCAGGCAGATTTTGACATTGGGATTTTCCCGTTTCAGGACCCGGGCCGACTGCAGAGCATCCAGCAAATTGAAAGTCATAATGCTCATCGCCACCAGGTCCGGCTGAATTTCCTTGAATCGCGTAAGCAGGTCGGCTTCCGAGACGTTTTCCGGCGGGCAGTCGATGAAGACGGGGGTGTTGCCGCTGACTTTTTCGTAATAGGCGGCGACGTACATCAGCCCCAGTTTGGGGTAATAGCCTTTTCCGCCTTCGAGAGCCTTGGGGACGGAGGATTCCAGCGATTCGGTTTCCGGTGGCACCAAAAATAAAATTTTCATGGGATTAGTCGGACTTTTCTTTTAAAATCAGGTCTTTCCTTGAACCCGATGTCTAGATGAAAGGATGGGAACAGCATTGAAACCGATTGTCACCGTGACCAATATTTTCCCGGAAGTGGCTCTTAACAAACTGGCGCCGCATTGCCAATTGCGCACCAACGCAACCGAAACCCCGCCAACAGCCAAGGAGTTGCAACAATCCGCCTCCGAAAGCACAGCTTTAATCACTTACTTATCGGATAAAATCACAGCGGACATTATCGACCTGGGCCAAAATCTTAAAATAATCGCCAACTACGGCGCGGGCTTTAACAACATCGACGTGGGGCACGCGGCAAAAAAAGGCGTCTGGGTGACCAACACGCCAGGCGTCCTGCACGAAACCACAGCCGATTTGACCTGGGCGATGATTCTGGGCATCGCCCGCGCCATCGTCCCCGGCGACCGCTACACCCGCGAAGGCAAATTCAAGGGCTGGCAGGCGAAACTGTTTTTAGGCGGCGACGTCTACGGCAAGACTCTCGGCGTCATCGGCTGCGGCGAGATCGGCAAAGCCGTGGCACGGCGGGCATTGGGGTTCAACATGCGCGTGTTGTATCACCAGAGAAGGCGCTTGACCCCGGATATGGAAAAAGAGTTAAAGGTCGAATTTGTTTCGCTGGAGTATCTCTTAAAGCAAGCGGATTTCCTCACCCTGCACGTGCCTTTGAGCGAAGAAACAAAATACATGATCGGCAAGGACCAACTGGCGATGATGAAACCCACCGCGTATCTCATCCACACCGCGCGCGGCAAAGTGGTCGACGACCGGGCGCTGGTGGAGGCGCTGAAAGCCGGTCAACTGGCAGGAGCCGCCTTAGACGTTTATGAAAACGAACCGGAGTTGACCGAGGGCATGATTGAACTCGACAACCTGATGCTCCTGCCGCACATCGGCAGCGCCAGCACCGAGACGCGGGACCGCATGGCCCTGCTCGTGGCGGATAACGTCCTCGACGCCCTCGCCGGAAAACAACCGCGCTCGCTGGTTCCCGGTTGGGCGGGTCCGGTTTAGTCGAAAAAAGTTGAAACTGAATTGAAATGGATTTTTAAGGGAGAAGAAAGTTATGAGTCAGCCGCAAACGGGAGTGATCGAGGAAAACCGGACCTTTGCATTTTTCCTGGTTCTGAAATTAAAGGATGCAAAGAAGGAGGGTCGAAAGGTTGCTAAAACCTGCGCTCAATTTCCGATGATGGTGACAGAGGCCGGGGAAAAAGACCCCAAGGCGGAGATCACGGCTTCGGTCAGTTTCGGATCGGAGTTCTGGGATGCGGTTTCCCCGGCAAAGCGTCCCGCGCTCCTGCATCCGTTTGCGGCCATTCAAGGCGATAACCGGGTGGCTCCGGCAACTGGCGGGGACATTTTGTTTCACATCAGTTCTCACCGGCACGACCTTAATTTCGAGCTGGCCCGCCGCATCATGACCGAACTGGGGACCTTGGTGGACGTGCTGGACGATGTGCATGGGTTCACCTATCTGGACAGCCGCGATTTGACCGGATTCATCGACGGCTCCGCCAATCCCAAAGGGGATGCGGAACGGTCGGAGGCGGCCCTGATCGGCGGGGAGGATGCGGCATTCGCCGGTGGCAGTTACGTGCTGACGCAACGCTACATCCACGACCTGGACCAGTGGCAACGCCTTCCGGTCAAGGAGCAGGAGAAAGTTATTGGCCGGACCAAGCCGGACAGTGTCGAGCTGGGTGAAAAGGAGAAGCCGCCGACGGCGCACATCAGCCGCGTGGAAATCGAAGAAGACGGAGAGGAGTTGAAAATCGTCCGCCACAGTTACCCCTATGGCAACGCGTCCGGAGAATCCGGATTATTTTTTATCGCCTACGCCAGGGACCTGAGCATTTTTGAAAAGATGTTGAATAACATGTACGGGGTGGCGGAAGATGGTCTACACGATCATCTCATGGACTACACCCGCGCCGTGTCCGGCGCGTTTTTTTTCACCCCGTCGCTGGAGGGGTTGAAAGGGGTTGCAGAAGGTTAATCTGTTGTGAGAAAGGGAGAAGATCAAATCTTTGTTGCGGCAACGATCACCGCTGTGTCGGCGAACTGCCGGAACTTTTTTATTTTTTGGTTTTCAATTTCGTACAGGTGAACGGCGGCGGCCTTCATTTCTTTTTGCGTTGTTTTGTGTCTGCCGACATAGGCCCCCAGGACGACCACTTGCGAGTCATCCTTTGATTCGAACATGTCTTCGATTTCAAACTTAAAATAATCCCACTCATCGTTGAATCGCTTAAATACATTATCAACAACGGAATCAATTCCGCGATGATGCGCTCCGTTGGGGAATCCCGCATTTTGTATCCATTCCAGATCGTCCGCACAGAGCTTGCGAATCAGGTCGTAATCTTTATTCTTAAAACTGCTATAAAGTGTTTCGATGAGTTTGATGTTGGACATCATCAGAAGTCTTCCGCACCTTTTTAAACATTGAACCTGAAGTGAGCGATGTCGCCGTCCTGGAAGACGTAGTCCTTGCCTTCGATGCGCAGTTTTCCGGCTTCCTTGACCGCGTGTTCTGTTTTAAACTTTACCAGGTCATCGAAATTGTAAATCTCGGCGCGTATGAATCCCTTTTCAAAATCGGAATGGATGACGCCCGCCGCCTGCGGCGCTTTGGAATTTTTTCGCAAGGTCCAGGCGCGGTTTTCCTTGCCTCCGACAGTGAAGAAGGTGACAAGATCGAGCAGGTTGTAACCGGCATGGATCATGCGGTCGAGTCCGGTTTCCTGGAAGCCCATTTCTTCGAGAAACGCTTTTTGCTCTTCCGGGTCTTCGATGTCCATGATCTCCTGCTCCAGCTTGCCCACCAGCACCACCACGCCTGCGCCTTCTTCCGTTGCGTGGCGTTTCACCGTGGCGACGTGTTCGTTGTCGATCTCAGAAGGATCGGCGACGTTGCAAACGTAGAGCACCGGCTTCACCGTGATGAGGTTCAACGATTTGACCACGCGGATTTCATCTTCAGAATGCAGTTCCAGGCTACGGGCGGGTTTGCCGTCGTTCAGTAGCTTCGTCAACTGTTCGACAATGCCGAGTTCAAAGCGGGCTTCCTTGTTGCCGCTCTTGGCCAATTTTTCAATTTTCACCCGGCGGCGGTCGAGGGTTTCCATGTCGGCGATCATCAGTTCGGTGTGGATGACCTCGATGTCGGAATGCGGGTCGATCTTATTGGCGACGTGCGGGATATTGTCGTCTTCAAAACAGCGGACGACATGCGCCACCGCATCGACTTCGCGGATGTGGCCTAAAAACTTGTTGCCCAAACCCTCTCCCTTGGAAGCGCCTTTGACGAGTCCCGCGATGTCGACAAACTGCAAGGTTGTGCGCACGGTTTTATCGGCTTTGATCAATTGCGAGATGGTGTCGAGACGCGGGTCGGGCACCGCGACAATGCCGTTATTCGGTTCGATGGTGGTGAAGGCGTAATTGGCCGACTCCGCTCCGGCACGGGTGAGCGCGTTGAATATCGTGGATTTGCCCACATTGGGCAGGCCGACCAGGCCACAGGTGAATCCCATAATTTCCTCTTAGATTAGGGGAGCCTCAAATAATTCTTTTGGCCATGAGCGGCTCTTATGAAATAAGAGCCTGCGAGTTGCCTGAAAGAAAATTATTGAACTATTAGAGGCCCATTTAAAAATTTTTTGGATATCGATTCCGGCTCAAACGAGGCGGGAGTTGATTCTCAGTCCCTTGGATCATGCAATCGGGGGGATGCGGCAAGCCCATAGTATAGCCTGTTGCGCCAAAGGAACAACTATTTTTGCGGGATAGGACCAGAGGATCAAACTTTCTCCCGGGTGCGGATATAGCGCACAAGGCCCCAGGCGGCCCAGGCCATGATGAGGTGTTTTACCGAATGGCCGCTGATCGCGCCGTTCGTCATCTCGAAGACTAAAGCATCGTAATGCTCGAACACCCGCGCCACGCCATAACCGATGAGGATTTCTATGATGGTGCGCGCTCCGGTGTATCTTGGCGGGAAAAGCAGCAGCAGGAACGGAATCACCAGAATCGGCAAAAATAACGTGAGGATGTAGAGCCGAAGATCGCCCCGGCCTGCCGATTCGGTGACGCCCCAGTAAACCACGCTGATAATGCCTGCGAACAGTAACAGCGGCAGGAGAAACAACCCGGTTTTCAGATGCATCCGTTCCGCAATGATGGTGGAAAGAAAAGCCATGATGACAAGCGTAATGGGAAGACGGTCCCAAACCAGGCTTTCGTTCGAGGGAACCCAATGAAAATAAGCCGAGCCGGGTCCCACCAGAATGAGACCGATAAACGCAATGAGAAACGGAATGGCTTCCAGAGGATCGGCGAAGCGGTCCGGGTCTTTCCAGTAAATATTTAATTTCCACAATCCCAGGATTCCCACCACGACAAAGGGAATATTGGACACCACATCGCCAAAATTGGGAATGCCGAGCCAGGTTCTCAAGTCAACAAAGTTTAGATACGCCTGGGGCTGGGGAATAGGCGGGAAGGAGAAAGTCAGGGCGGTTGCCGTCGCGACGATAAAAACGATAATGCCTGTTTTAGCGAAGTGTTTCATGGGTGGCGGGCTTTGAGAAGTTGGAAACGTTGCCGCAATGGAAGCTGGCTAACCATCGTCCCCGGTTGCCCGGATGTCCAGCAGCCGCAGTTCCACCTTATTCTGGCCGTTCCATTCGTTGAGATGAATTTCGTAGGCAAGGTCGACGCTGTCCTGCATCACGTCAATGGACGCCACTGCTTCGGCGAGATTAAAGCCCACCACGTCGATGGTTTTTTTATTCTGAACGGCGCGGAAGCGGATGTGGTTTTCCTCTTTTCCCATCGTGCGCAGGTTTTGCATGCGCACACCGCAAGTCATGAAGACCGGCATGGGGTTCTCCGCGCCAAACGGTTCCAACTGCTGAATGCTCTGGTACAGATTGCGGTCGACCTGGCTCAATTGCAGAGGCGTGTCGATTCTAAGTTCGGGAATGAGGTCTCCTTCCTTAAGGAAGGCGTGGCCGACTTCATTCATGGCATGGCGGAAAGCGTCGACGTTGTTTTCGTCGATGTTCAATCCCGCCGCGTAGGCGTGGCCGCCAAACTGGATCAGGTGCGCGGAACAATTAGTGAATGCCTTGAACAGATTGAATTTTGGAATACTTCTTCCCGAGCCTTTGCCTTTGCCCTCCGCCAGAGCGATGAGCACGACGGGGCGGTAATATTTTTCGACGATGCGCGAGGCGACGATGCCGATCACGCCGGGATGAAAATTCTCCGAAGCCAGCACGATCACCCGGTCGCTCTCCAGATCGACTTCACGGTCGATCTGGTATTCCGCTTCCTCCTGCGTCCACTTTTGAATTTCCCGGCGTTCGGTGTTGATGGCGTCGATGTCTTTCGCCATGACCAGCGCTTCGTTGAGATCGGTGGACGTGAGCAGGTGCAGGCCGGCATCGGCTTTGCCCAATCTGCCGGCGGCATTTAAGCGCGGGCCAAGCGCGAACCCCACCGAACGGGCGTCGACCCTGCCGTTCACATTGGAGACTTCTTTCAAGGCGACCAGTCCCGGTTTCATGGAGGCGGCCATGACTTTTAGACCGTGATACGACAAAATGTGATTCTCTCCGGTCAACGGCGCCACATCGGCAATGGTGCCCAACACGAAAAGATCGAGGTGACGTTTGAGGTTGGGCAGGCGGCTTTTTTCCCAGCCGGATTGATACAACGCCGAGCGGATGGCCGTCGCCATTTTGAAGACGATGCCCACGCCGCTCAAAAAGCGGAACGGGTACTGGCAATCCGGCTGATGCGGGTTCAGCACCGCGATGGCGTCGGGCAAGCCGTCCACTCCCACCTGATGGTGGTCGGTGACGATCACGTCCAGGCCGATTTCATTGGCGATGTCCACCTCGCGGTTGCCGGTGATGCCGCAATCGGCGGTGATGATGAGGGTGCTGCCACCGGCGTGAATCTTGCGCACGGCGTCGGCGTTCATCCCATAACCTTCCGCCATGCGTTCGGGCAGATAAAAATCGACACCGACGCCAAGGTCGCGGAAGAAATGCATCATGAACGCCGCCGAGGAGACGCCGTCCACATCGTAATCGCAAAAGACCGTGATCTTCTCCTGATGGTTGATGGCCAGGAGGATGCGGTCCACCGCCTCCTGCATTCCCGTCATCAGAAACGGATCGTGCAGGTGATTGAGATTGGCATCGAGGAAATAGCGCGCCTCGCTCGCCGTCGCCACCCGGCGGTTGATGAGCAGGCGGGCGACGACCGGGGAAATATTCAACTCCGTAGCCAATGCTTCAACGCTGTCGGCTGAGGCCGTGAGAATATTCCAGGTTTTATTGAGCAGTGAAATCATAGGAAAAGTGTAGAGTTAAGAATTTAGAGTGATGAATTCCGAACCTCCAGTTTCAATTGTCAATTCTGCATTCTCAATTCTTAAATACTCCCGAACTCCCTTAAAGGTTTTGCGGTGAATGGGGCAGGGACCAAATTGCTGAATGCGCTCCCGGTGCAATTGGGTTCCATAGCCTTTGTGACGGTTGAATTCATATTGAGGAAAACTGGCGTGATAATTCTGCATGATGCGGTCGCGTGTGACTTTTGCCAGAATCGATGCGGCGGCGATGGACTGGCTTTTGCCGTCGCCGCCGACGATAGTCCATTGCCCGGCTGAGTGGTCGATGCGCTTGTTGCCGTCGATGAGAAGAAGGTCGGGGGCAAGGGCACAGTTTTCCACGGCCTGTTTCATGGCCAGCAGGGACGCCTGCAGAATGTTGATCTCCTCAATGACTTCAACGGATACGATGCCCAGACCGTAAGCAAGAGCGGCGGTTTTGATTTGCGCAAAAAATTGTTCCCGCTGGACCGCAGACAATTTTTTACTGTCGTCGACGCCTTCGATGACCATCCCAGGAGGAAACACAACGGCGGCGGCGACCACAGGGCCGGCAAGCGGCCCGCGCCCGGCTTCATCGACTCCGGCGACCGCACGGTAACCGTGATTTTCGGCTTTCATTTCGTAGGCGAGCATTCCGGTACCCTTCTCGCAGGAGGGAAGTGGTTGAAACTCCAAATACTTGGAAGTTTTCAACTTGCCTGAGATAATATTTCATCGGCAAGAGTCAGGCAACTTAAAAATCAGATTTATTTTTTTATGTTATGCTTTAACCATGCGAATAATGATTATTACTGCCAATCCAGATCGATCAAATTTATAATTCAAGACTATGAAAACTAAACTTAAAATCGCGCTACTCGTTCTTTTTGCTTTTTTTGCCGCCTGCGTCACCACGCCCGAATCGGGCAAGCAGGCGTTCATCATGGTTTCTCCGTCACAGGAAGTGACGATGGGCAAGCAGGCGTTTGAGGAAATTCAGCAAAAAGAAAAAGAATCCGAGGACAAGCGATTGGTCGGAATCACCCAGCGGGTGGGCGAACGCCTTGCGGTTCATACGGACATGCCGGATCTGGAATGGGAGTTTAAATTATTTGAATCCGATCAGATGAATGCGTTCGCATTGCCGGGAGGGAAAACGGCGGCTTATACGGGTCTGTTAAAAGTCTGCGAGAACGAAGCGGCTTTGGCGGCGGTCATGGGCCATGAAATTGCGCATGTGACGGCGCGGCATGGGGCCCAGCGGATGACTCAGCAAATGGTGTTGTCTACGGCGATGGCCGCGGCGAGTATCAGCCTGGCGAACAAGGACAGCCGGGCGCTGATTCTGGGCGCTCTTGGAATCGGAGCGACCTACGGGATCCAACTTCCCTTCAGCAGAGACAATGAAGCGGAAGCCGACCAGATTGGGTTGATCTATATGGCCAGAGCGGGGTATGACCCCAGTGAAGCGGTGCGGTTCTGGTCCCGGTTCAGTGAGATGAAACAGGGAGGGCAACCTCCCGAATTCCTCTCCACGCATCCTGCAGATGCAACGCGGATCGCCAATTTAAAACGCTATTTGCCCCGGGCGATGGCGGAATACAAAAACGCCAAGACGAAATATGGATTGGGAGAGACGTTTTAACTCAATAATAAACCGGGCGCTCCTGCCAAGCTGAACCCGTAAACGTTTTCATCCCATCCCGAATCCATCAGAGAAAGGAAGTTCGCAGGTCACGATGCGGATTTTTTGGCTTTGGCAGGTCTGCTCTTCGCCTTTGCGGCCTTGGCCTTTGTGCCCTTTTTCGCCCGTGTCGGTTTGATTTCCTTGAGGCGGGCAGCCTTTCCACGCAGTTCTCTCAGGTAATACAATTTTGACTGCCGGACTTTGGCGCGTTTGATCACCTCAATTTTCTCCACGCGGGGCGAGTGAACGGGGAAAATCCGTTCCACACCGACGCCGAAGGAAATCTTCCGTACCGTCAGGGTTTTGCGGGCGCCGCCGCCGCTCATGCGGATGATGACGCCTTCAATGATCTGGACGCGTTCTTTTTCTCCCTCGACAATCCGCATGTGGACCTTTACGGTATCTCCGATGTGGATGTCCGGCGCTTCTTTTTTCAACTCTCCGGTTTCTATCTGGTCGATCAGGTTCATCAATCTCACTCCTCTTCAAAATAGATTTTATCGTTTAAGAAAACTTTATCTCTAATCATTTTATTTCCGGCAGGCTCTGTCATTGCAAGCGATTACCGTTTTATTCCCAGCAACCGATCCAGAATAATGGCAATGGCCGCCCGAACGGGCAAATGGTTATAATCCTCCGGGCCTTCAATGGGGCTCAGCACATAATCCGCTTTGCTTATAATATTTTTTTCCAGGCCCCAACCCGTGCCAAAAACCAGCAAGTATTGCGATTTCTCCGCTAGCTCCTGCCGCATCGGCTCGTAACCGATGTTCTGCGGGAATTTGCGCGCATCGGTGACAACGGTTTTAGGCTTTTCCCCAAACTCCTGGTGAATGTCATTCACGACCTCATCCAGCGAATTTTTCACCTGCGTTTTAAGCAGAGCTTCTTTCCGGGTGGGATTATAAACCGCCCCATGACCCGTCTGCCAGTGGCCGATCAGCCGGTCCACCAGTTCCTGCTGAGTTTTAAGCGGCGTCACCACATAAAACCCACCGAGGCCATAAGTCCGGCAAATCCGCGAAATGTCATGCACGTCCAGCGTGGTGACCGAAGAGACGACGATCTCCCCGGTTTTGTCGTAGACCGGGAAATGCACCAGCGCCAGGTGAATATTCGATTGAACCGCTTCAGCCAATGTTGAGTTCTTTCAAGTCAACCCGGTCCTGATCCGAAAGTTCGGTCTTTTTTAACAGATCGGGTCTCACCTGCGCCGTTTTTTTCAATGCCTCTTTCCGTTGCCAATCCTGAATCTTTTTAGGGTCCCCGGAGACCAGAACCTCCGGCACCTTGTGTCCCTTAAAATCCCTGGGCCGGGTGTATTGCGGGTATTCCAGAAGGTGATTGGAAAACGATTCCTCGACCACCGAGTTCTCATCTCCGAGAACCCCTGGAAGCAGCCGCGCCACCGTTTCCACTACCACCATCGCCGGCAGTTCTCCTCCCGTCAGGACGTAATCGCCGATGGAGATTTCTTCATCGACGCAATGCAGGCGCACTCGCTCGTCCACCCCTTCATAGCGTCCACAGACCAGAATCAGCCGATCTTCCTGCGAAAGCTCCCAGGCTTTTTCCTGATCGAACGGCTTGCCGCTCGGCGACATGAGGATCGTTCGCGAGTGGCTCCGGCCCACGGTCGCCCTCGTGCCCTGTGGGGACAGGTTCACCATGGGCGTGGCCTCGGCCGTCAAGGCGCTGGAGTATTGCGGGGCCAAGACGGCCCTGCCCATGCACTACGGCACCTTCCCCCTCATCAAGGACAACGCCAATGAATTCACCGCCGCCGCCGGGCATCTGGCACGCATCATCGTGCCGGCGCCCGGCGAGCGCTTTACCCAGGAGG
>JAJDBE010000016.1 GCA_029261515.1 Nitrospinaceae bacterium
GCAGTTGACCAACAACAAGGGGCTGGCCAAGGCTTTCATTTACGGCATCGACCATGCGTTGAAAATGGGGGCGGACATCGTCGTCAACACCGATGCGGACAATCAATATTGCGGCGAGGATATCAAAGAATTGATCCGGCCCATTCTGCAGGGGAAGGCAGACATCGTCATCGGCGACCGTCAGGTGCAGACCATCCGGCATTTTTCTCCTGTCAAGATTCTCCTGCAAAAATTCGGCAGTTGGGTGGTGCGGCAGCTTTCGGGCACCCAGGTCCCCGACGCCACCAGCGGCTTTCGCGCTTACTCCAGGGAAGCGGCATTACAACTGAACGTCATTTCCGACTTTACTTACACGGTGGAAACCATCATCAGCGCCGGCAAAAAAAATCTGGCCATCACGCACGTTCCCATACGCACCAATCAAAAACTGCGCGAGTCGCGGCTGTTTCCCAATATCCGTACCTATCTGCAACGGACGCTGGTCACGATCATCAAGGTCTACTCGATGTACAAACCGCTCAAGGTGTTCACCATCGCCGGTGGATTGACATTCAGCATGGGGTTCGCCATCGGCTGCCGGTATCTGTTCTTTTTCTTTCAGGGGCGCACCGAGGGGCACGTTCAATCTCTGATCCTGTCGGCCATCCTGCTGATCGTCGGTTTTCAAATCATCATGATGGGCATTGCGGCGGAACTCATCTCGGTCAACCGTCAACTTCTGGAAGACATTCAGGTGCGAGTGAAAAAAGGCGAACTCGAATCCAAAGACTGACCTCTATGCCAAGCGTTGCTGAAATGAAACCCCCTTCTCCGCCAACAGAACCTCGTAGCACACTGAAGGATCTCCGCGTCCTGGTTCTCGCCACCACCTTTCCCCGCTGGGCCAACGACACGGAACCGCGTTTTGTTTTCGATCTGGCAAAACACTCGGCAAAAAAAATCTCCCTGTGGGTTCTGGCGCCGCATGCCCCTGGCGCCAAAATGGAAGAAGAAATCGAAGGCGTACGGATTCTACGCTTCCCCTATTTTTTTCCCAAACGACTGCAACGGCTGTGCTATCAAGGTGGCATCCTGCCCAAACTCAAAACCAGTGGGCTGGCCCGCTTGCAATTGCCGTTTTTTCTCGCCGCTCAGTTTTTGCAAATATGGAGAACGGTGCGGCGGCATAAAATCAATTTCATTCACTGCCACTGGATCATCCCGCAGGGATTCTTCGTCGCCTTGATACAGACTCTTAATTTAATTCCCTTTATATTGACAGCCCACGGGGGCGACGTTTATGCGTTCAAAAATAATTCCTTAATCCGCCGCTTCAGCAAGTTTGCCCTGAAGCGATCGCGTCTGTGCACGGTCAACAGCGAAGCCACCGGCAAAGCCGTCAAGGAAATTGACGCGCGGGCCAGAATTCGGTTGATCCCTATGGGAGTCGATACGGAGCAATTTCACCCTGGAAAACACAACGCGTCTCTTAAGGAAAAGTTGAACATCCCGGATTTATTTCTCCTGGCTGTGGGCCGGTTCGCTGAGAAAAAAGGATTCAAATATCTTCTTGAGGCCATGCCGGAAATCCTGAGCCAAAAACCGCAGGCCAAACTGGTGCTCGTCGGCTTCGGCCCCGAGGAAGGGGAATTGAAACAACTCATCCGGCAATTAAACCTGGCCGATTCCGTCCTGCTTCCCGGCAGTAAGTCCGGTGACGAGTTGGCCGAGTATTTTGCCACAGCGGATATCTTTATCGGTCCCTCTGTCGTTGCGGACAGCGGCGACACCGAAGGCCAGGGCGTGGTGTTTCTGGAGGCGATGGCTTGCGAAACCGCAGTGATCGCCTCTGATGTCGGCGGCATCAAAGGCATCGTGCGCGACCGAATCACGGGACTGCTGGTTCCCGAAAAAAATTCCACCGCCATTGCGGAAAAAACGCTGCTGCTTGCAAACGATCCGGCGTTGCGCAAAGAATTGGCGCAAAACGGCAGAACGCTTGTGGAAACGCAGTACTCCTGGGAAACCACCGCTGAACGTTTTCTCGACACCTACCGTCAAGCGCTGGACCGCGCTTGAAACACCTTTTTAATTGCCGCGAAACGAATTTTTCATGTCCCCCGTATTCATCAAATTCTTAAGATATGTCAGCACGATAATCTTACTCGGGATATTCGGCTTTTTTGTCGCCCGTTACCGCGACGAACTGAACGCCGTTCGGGACATTTCACTCACCCAGTTCGCCTGCATATTCATCCTTGTCCTGTGTTCGGTGACGGTGAACGGTTCCAAACTGAATCGGCTGACCCGGTTCTTTCACCTGCATTTGAAACCGTCGGAATGGTTCGGCCTGTCCTGCCTCACCACCACCCTGAACAATATTTTTTTTAAAGCCGGGTCCCTGGTGACTTCGAATTACCTGAAACGAAAACATGACTTTCCCTACATGTCGTTTTTAGGTTCTTTGGCCGCCGATCAATTGATCCTGTTTTTCATGAGTGGCTTGATGGGATGCGCCATTTTCTTTTCCCTTCTGGATACGGGTACCACCCACATGCTTTCGCTGGCCTGGATTTATCTTGCTTTCACCCTGCTGCTCTTCCTGGCGGCCCGGTTTGCGCCGCAAATGCGCGACCGTAACCATACCCTTCTCAATGCTTTGGTGCAGGCGGTGAATGCCCTCAACCAAATTTTGCAGAACCGATCGTTGTTTCTCACGTTATGCCTGCACAACACAACGCTGATCATTCTGACTTCCTTGCGTTTTTATGTCGCCTGCCAGGTGCTGCAACTCGACGTGCCACTTGTCTATTGTTTTTTATTCACCACGGTCATGATTTTCGTTTCCGGCGTGCCTTTGTTTCAAAGCGATATTGGGTCGCGGGAAATGGCGGTGGGTTTTCTGGCTGAACTGGTGGGCATCGGGTTCAACGAAGGGTTGCTCGCCACGCTGCTGGACCGGGTCTTTGTATTTTTCCTCACTCTGATTCCTACTCTGTTTTTTAAAAACAGGGTGATCCCGGCCCACCCCAAGCTTAAAAAAGCCTGATCCTTCACCCCACGCTTCTTCAGGAATCCAGGCGGCACATACCGAATCCCGAATCGTTTAATGGGATACGTGGCCGTTCCCCGCAAAACTCCGGGTGCCACTCCGCACTGAAAACAGTGTAGGTGGGTTTCACTTGCGAGGCGTTCAATTTGTTTTCAAAACCCACATCATCGCCAAAAACAATTCTTCTCGGATACAACACCTGAATCACCGCAGAGCGAAACGATCCTTCCTGCCGGTCACCGGGAGGCATGAAAAGGGTCGCATCCTCCGGCGTCAATTGCCGCAGGCGGTTTGCCACTGCGTAAGTCTTGGAAAATTGATTCGGCATGTCGCCAGAACCTCTGGTTTCGCTCAACTGGACATGGGTGAGATTCGAGTGTGATAGAAAAAACTGCACCCTCGGAAATATGAAAACGATGGAAAGAACAACGAGATTGCCTGCAATAATTCCGTAGACTGATTTTGCAATCCATGGGCGGTTCGTCACGGCAAAACCATTTTGGACGAGCGGCAATCCCGCAATAAAAAACACGAGCAGCGGATAAAACGCCAGCATGGCCCTCGTGTCCGACAAGTTGATGGAATGCCCGGGGTGAATGACGACTGCATCCACATAGGCCGCAAGGTGGGGCCATTTCGGTTCGGAATAAGAAAAGATGGCAAAATGCGCCAGCGGATAGAGAATCAGAAAAACTCCCAACAGTTTTTTTGTCTCTGGTAACTTTTTTAAATCCTGCCAAAATAAAAAGAAAATGAGAACCGCCGTCATCGCGTAAAAAGCATGCACGCTGAGAGACCGGGTCAAGGCGATCAACAATGCTTTGCCCAAAGAGACGGATTGCGGGCCTGCCACAATCATCAAAACGAGATAGAAGCCAGCGCCAAGGCCACCTATGACGACCCACCGTTTGTTTGTTAGTTTGAAATGCCATTTAAGAGAAGCGAGCACCACGAACCACAGGCCAACGCAGACACAAGCGACCGCAAGGACCCGTCGTTCGAGAGCGGAGTCAAAAGTCACCAACGTCAAAAACCAGAGCGACGAAAAAAACAGCAGAGGAACGGCAAAGGAAAGCAGCACCTTGTTTCGTTCTTTTTTAGGGATAGCGGTATTGCGGTGCAGCGCGGCGATCAATAGCAAAAGAGGAATCGCATTGTACAGAAGAAATTCCAGCCGGGTCCAGGCGGCGATCCCGAAAAAAGTTCCGCTGATAATCGCGAGAGAGCGGGATTCTGCATTCAAAGCAGGATGGTCCTGCGTCAGAATCCGTTGAATCAGAAAAAACCAGTAAAGGCTCCCGACAGAATAATAAAACCCCGCCGTCAAATCGAGAAACGGCAGGGCGCTGTGCCACCAGAAATAGGGCGTGGTTCCAAGAACCAGAGCAAACGCGCCGGCCACTTTCGAGTTCTTAGTCTCCTCCATCACACGAAAATAAAACAGGGCGAGGAGGCAAAGATAAAGTAAAGGAAAAATCAGTTTTATTTTTTCGTGACCAAATGAGATCGAATAGGCAAAAACTAAAGGAACGAAGGGAGGATACTGGCGGAACTGGGCGTTCATGGTAGCCGAGTCGAACTTCGCCTCATGGGCGAAAAGAATGCCTCTCACGTGGTACCAGATCCCGTCTGCCTCGGTAATGGGAAAGAACCCGGCGTTGCCGAGGCTCAATAAAAGCAGAACACCGAGAACACAAATCACACTGATGTTCAGGGAAGATTTTGAGGGAGGAATAGAGACCGTCATGCGATGAGACTGCTTCCATCGAATGAGAGCGACTAAAACCAATGCTGTGCAACTCACTGCGGTCTGGATGAAAATATCCAGCGGCAGTCCCAATGCCATCAAAGCAAAAAGCACCAAACTTTTTAAACCCAATGCAAACGCGAAAGCAAGAGCCAGCCGTTCCCAGACAGAAGGGACCACGTTCAGCCTGTCCACTAGAAAGTAGACAGTGATCCACAACGCGACAAAATCCAGGAAAATCATTCCCGCTCCTCAGTTCGGTGGATAGGGTACCTTTTTAAAATGTGTTTGCGACCACGGTGAAAATTACGGGCGGGTGGTTTTCTCGAAAAAGAAGAAATCGGCAAAAGACCCTTGCCCCAGGTCTCCCGAGCCGGGATATTTGTTTTCTACTTTTTCCATCAGCTTCCAGTCCGGTTGATTCTCCTTGACCCAACGGGTGAAGTTTCGGTGGCGGACATGCCGCGCATGCGGTCCTCCGGGCCGGTCCTCATCGCTGGAATAAATGATGATAAATTTTTGTGACGCGGCAAAGAGATGCGTCATGTAGCTGCGGTAGACCTCATCTTCCACCAGGTGATAGATGACATCCAACGAAAGCCCAAGATCCGCCTTGAAAATACCCTGATGGTCGAGAAAGCAAAATGGGCTGTACAGGAAAAAACTTTTGCTGGAATCCTGACCCAATTTTTCCTGGCAAAGAGAAATGGCTTTGGGTGAAACGTCCAGCCCGATGTAGCGGGGGTAATCGGCAAGTGACAACTGATTGCCATCGCCACAACCAAATTCGATGACCGACGTAACATTTTTTTCCTTAATAAAGCGGTTGATGGTCTCCGCTTTGAACTCGGCCAACTTGCCGTAGGAACCGTTGCCGGAATTTCCCCCCAGAGAATAGCGCGACTCCCAGAACTCTTTGGAGCCTGGAAACAGAATCTGCCTTAGCTTGATGGTTAAAAGACCCAGGAAGGACGGTTTGGTTTCCATAGTGGAAAGGTGAATTTATTTTCCTTACGTGGAGATTGCAGCAGCGGGCTTGCTTTCCCGGAAGGCGTCCTGCGCTTCCTGAATCAATTGGGATTTTAAGCCGCTGTGCTTGGGCGAGAAGTGAAAGGTTTGCAATTGCTTGACGGCGGCTTCGCCAGCCAGCAACCCCGCCTGCCGGGAAGTCAGATGACAGCGATCTCTTCCGCGCTCCGCCTCTGCGGCCAGGAATGGGGATTCGCAGAAAAACAGATCCGCCTCGCGGACCAGATCGACGATGCGGGCTTTGTTGGTTTCGTTATAAACCGTGTCCACCACGTAGCCGATCTTCTGCCCTGGCGACAACATCACCAGATCTTTTTTCAACTGGCCCAGAGGCAGTTCGCTGAATCCCTTGTTTCCATTTCTACTTTTGGGAACGCGGACTAAAAAGTCATCGGGCTTTTCCTCAAATATAAATTGCTTCAATTCATTGAGCCAGGGGCCACTGGGAAATTGTAAAGCCTCCAGCCGATCCGGCTTGATATTCACATGAAACCGTTCCTTCACCGCAAACCCCAGACAGGGCACGCGGTGCTCCAGAATCGCCGCATGCACGGTGAATACCGGTTCCTCAAGCAACACACCGTTGATAAACGGTTCCTCGCTATCATCGCTCCTTTTAAAGCGATCGATGGCGCGGAACCGGGCTTTTCGAATGCGGTCCTCCTGCACTTCGGCGACCTCGAGGGTGATCGACTCGTGATAACGGTCGACCAGATTCCAGGTGAACCCGGCCAGTTTTCCCTCTACATTGGCGATAAAATTTTTAGGCCCGTACAGGCGTAGTGTTTTGCCGCGACCAAACACGATGCGCAAAAGACGGTCGAACCCGTAAAAATGGTCAATGTGCGTGTGGCTGACAAAAACATCGGTGATTTTTAAAAGCGTGCCATTCGGAATCGCGGCAATGTCGCCAAGGTCAAACAGCAACGCCCGCCGTTCATAAAGAAATTCCACCAGCAACCCTGGATCGCCGAAGAGATCGTTCACCAGTCTGGGATGTAAAATCGGTTTCACGTTTTGATCGCTCTAATTTTTGCTTTGCAATAGATAAGCTTCGATAAAGGCCGTCAGGTCGCCGTCCAGCACCGCATCCACATTGCCCATTTCCACATTGGTGCGCAGGTCCTTGGCCATGCGGTACGGATGCAACACGTAAGAACGGATCTGACTGCCCCATTCGATTTTTTTCTTCTGTTTCTCCATCGCCTTTTTTTCTTCGTCCTGCTTTTCCATTTCCAACTCATGCAGCCGCGACTTCATCACCTTCATGGCCGAAGCTTTGTTTTTATGCTGCGACCGTTCGTTCTGGCACTGCACGACAATGCCTGTCGGCACATGCGTCAGGCGGACGGCGGAGTCGGTCGTGTTGACCCCCTGCCCTCCCGGTCCTGAAGCCCGGTAGACATCGACCTTGAGTTCGTCTTCCTTGATCTCGATTGCAACTTCATCCTGAACCTCCGGGTATACGAAAACCGATGCGAAAGAAGTGTGCCTGCGTTTGTTAGCATCGAACGGGGAAATCCGCACCAGGCGGTGAACGCCGATTTCCGCTTTCAGGTAGCCAAACGCGTAGTCGCCGGTGAACACGATGGTGGCGCTTTTGATTCCCGCTTCCTCGCCGTACTGCATGTCGAGGATTTCCGATTTATAGCCGTTGCGGTCGGCCCAGCGGGTGTACATGCGGAGCAACATCTGCGCCCAGTCCTGCGATTCGGTGCCGCCGGCGCCGGAGTTGATGGTCAGGATGGCGTTGTTGAAGTCGTTGTCGCCGTCCAGCATGGCCTTTAACTCCGCCTCTGCCACTTTTTTCATCAGGCTCTTTATACCGGACTCGATTTCGGCGGCAAGGGAATCATCGGTCTCCTCTTCCATCAATTCCAGCAAAGCGCCCAAATCTTCATATTCCTTATCGAGTTCCCGCCAGGCAGTCACCATGCGCTGCGCCCCGGATCTTTTTTGCAACACTTTCTGCGCCGCCTCATTGTCGTTCCAAAAGTCGGGCCGCGCCACGTTTTTATCGAGAGTTTCAATCTCCTTTAAATGGTGGTCGACGTCAAAGGTACCTCCTCAGGACATCGATCTTGCGACGCAAATCCTCACACTCTTTCTTGTAATCCTCAATCATTACCAAACTCCTGAATGGATAAAACATTTCCTGTTGTTTATTCTGGCGGATAATCCCCACGAAAGCAAGGCGGCCCCGAATCGGTAAGAACTCAAAAAAATAGTTAAAGCGCTCCTAAATGCATTAAAATACCTAAAATTTTTGTCAAAGGACACCTTTATTGAACCCGCCGCCCTGCAAATTCCCTCATCCTGCCGCTTTAGACCTGTCCATCATCATCGTCAGCTTCAACACCAAAGACATTCTGCTCGATTGCCTAAAATCCATTCAGACACACACGCAGGATATTTCCTTTGAAATTCTGCTGGTCGATAACCATTCCAGCGACGGCAGTCTACAGGCGGTCAAAAATGAATTCCCCGATGTTTTCCTGATAGAGAATCGGGAGAACCGGGGATTTTCCGCCGCCTGCAATCAGGCGATCCCAATTTCCCAAGGCCGGTATGTGGTACTGCTGAACAGCGACACGCTTTTGATCGAAAACAGTTTTGCCAAAATCATCGGTCATCTCGACGGTCATCAAGAGTTTTCCATTTTAAGCCCGGCGATTCTGGACTCAGATAACCGCCCCTGCCCCATGCGCTTGTGGGAAGACAGCCCGAAAGACGCGGCGCTGAAAATTCTGGGGCGGTTCAAAGCCAGCGATGAATTTGCACGTATGAAAAAGCAAAAAACTGGAGAAGTCGAGGTGGTGGGCGGCTCCTGTTTCGTGATCCGCAGAACTTTGTTTGAAGTCATCGGGCTTCTCGATGAAGATTATTTTCTCTACAACGAGGAAGACGATTTCTGCCGCCG
>JAJDBE010000017.1 GCA_029261515.1 Nitrospinaceae bacterium
GGAGATACGAAGAGGCCGCCGAGATTCTGGAAGAACTCATTGCGATTGACAAAAAATATGACTATGGCAACGCCATTTTCGGATTGGCGGAATGCTACCGCATGGCGGGTGACGATGCCAAAGCGTTGGAAGCCTACAAGGAAGTGATCAATTCGTTTGCCTTCTTCAAAGCCTATTACCACTATGGGCACCTGCTTGACAAATTGGGACAAAAGCAGGAAGCCATCGACCAAATGAAAAGCCTGATCGGATCGTCCAAGGATTTACCAGAATACAAGCTCGAAAAGGAACGTTACTGGATTGAAGAAGCTTACAAATTTTTGAGGAAAAACGGCGTTGAACTCGCCTGATTGCAAACCCCGCTTTTATTATATGGAAAGGAATAGGGTACGATTCAAATGACTATTCTGGCGCAAAATCTCAAAACAATTCGCAAGAACCTCGGTTGCACACAAATGGCTCTATCTGAGGTTTTAGATATAGGGTTTCGAACGTATGTCCGCTATGAAGCCGGCGAACGCGACGCCCCCATTGCCTTAATGGTGAAGCTGGCCAAACTGGGGAATATTTCCCTCGACCGCCTTTTGACCACCGAAATAGATGAGGAAGATCTGGAAACTCCAGATGTCGAATCCGTGCCCAAAACCGCAAAAAACCTGCAGGTCGTCGGCGGAAGTTTGGGTGAAGGCCGGCTGATGTTCAAGGGATTGAAAAAGGATTTTTTGATCAGCACTGGAAGCGATGAAAAAAAGCTCCTCAATCAGTTCCGCAAAATGGACCGCTCCAAACGCGAAAGATACCTGATCGACATGGAGTGGACGCTTAGCAACGCCAAGTCTGCCGCCAAGACCGGCAACAAAAGAAAAGTCGCCAAGAAAACCATCAAAGCCAAAAACGCCGCACAACTGAAAAAAGTGGCCAAGTCCATCAAAAAAATCACCCTCAAAGGGTGATTTCGGCGAGGATTGGAGTCAGCTTCTAAAGGCCCTATCAAATAGGATGAATAACTCCCCCCCCTTTCGGGGCCATCCGATTTTGCCCCCACCGCCCGCTCTTATTTACGCAAAAACTTTTTCAGAATATCCTCTATATCAAAATAAAGAGCGATGGGCCGCCCATGCGGACAGGTGTAAGGCATTTCCGTCTCTTCCAAATCGGCAATCAATTTCTCGATCTGGTCGCGGTCCAGGGGATGGTTGATTTTGATCGCGTTGCGGCAAGACATCATGATGAGGATATCTTCAAACTTTTCCTGCAGTACGGTGGGGTCCTCATTGCCGGGAAGCATGGCCGCAATTTCTCTCAGAATCCCGGCGGGATCGTTATTTTTTAATATCGCGGGAACAGAGCGAATCAGAAACTCCGTTTGCCCGAACGGTTCGATTTCCATCCCCAGTTCACCCAACCTGCCCGATTGCGCTCCCAACAATTCCGCCTCGCCCGGCGAAAACTCCACCGTAACGGGAAACAACAGTTGTTGAACTTCGATTTTCTTATTCCGAGCGGCATTTCGGAACCGCTCATAAAGAATCCGCTCGTGCGCCACGTGCTGGTCCACCACCACCATCCCCTTTTTTCCCTGAAGGATAATAAAGGAATTGGCCATTTGACCGAGTGGTTCGAAATCCGAATAGATCAAACTGGAAACGGGGGTGGGCTTGTGATCGAAATAAACCGGCTGTTGCCCGCCATGAGTCCCGGATGAAGCCGGGAGGGAACCGTGAGGCTGGACCATCATCTCCAGCGCCTGCGAAAGATCACGCTGGTGAGCAGTGAGACGCTGATCTTCCCGACTCATAGAATCAGAAAATGAACGTTGCGACGGGCTGGAAAACGTGGACTGGGAAAATGAGCTCCCTTTTCCCGACTTGAGGTAATCGTGAGCCTGTTCTTTCACCACGGGCTCCATCGGCATTTTTTCATTCCTGCTGAGAGCTTTACGAATTTCCTCGCTCACCAGGCGGTGCACTTCCTGCTGAAACGCAAACCGCACCTCGGCTTTACTGGGATGTACGTTGACATCGAGCAAGCGGCTGTCCATCGACAACTCAAGGAAAATAACCGGATGCTGGCCTTTTGGCAATAGATGGCTGTAGCCTTGCTGGGTCGCGTGTAAAATCACTTTATCGCGGACGAAACGTCGGTTGATGAAGCAGTATTGCGCCGAGCGGCTGGAACGTGTGTAGATGGGACTTGAGACAAACCCCTGAACCTTGTAATCTCCCGTCACGCCGTCCACCTTGACCAGTTCCTTAGCCAGGTCGGCGCCAAACAACTCCGCGATGCGGTAAAGAAGTTCCTGCGTCGGCAGAGTATTGATAGTTTCGCGGCCATTGTGCTTCAGATTAAAGTGAATGTGCGGGTTCGCCAGCGCCTGCTGGGTGACCACCTGGGCAATGTGAGAAAATTCCGTAGAATCTCCTTTAAGAAACTTTTTCCGCGCCGGGGTGTTATAAAATATCTGCGCCACTTCAATGGTCGTCCCGCGCGGACCGGCAATGTCGCGGACCGGACCCATCGTTCCCCCTTCCACCGTGACCAGAACGCCGCCCTTGTTCTCATCGGCGGTGGTGGTGAGGCGGACCCTGGCAATCGATGCGATGCTGGGCAGGGCTTCTCCCCGGAATCCCAGGGTATGAATGGCTTCCAGATCTTCTGGCCGGGTGATCTTGCTGGTCGCGTGCCGGGCGAACGCCGCTTGCGCGTCCTCGCTCGACATTCCGGTGCCATTGTCGGTCACTTTGATGAGTTTTTTCCCACCGGATTCGATTTCGACCAGAATCCGGGTGGCGTCCGCGTCGATGGAATTTTCAATCAATTCCTTGACCACCGATGCAGGGCGCTCGACAACTTCTCCGGCGGCAATCTGGTTGGCAAGCTCTTCCGGCAGAACGTGAATTTTTACCGTATTGTTCTCTGAAACTTGGGAAGACATTTTATAGGAAGGTAATTAAAAAATATTTATTCGTTGCCAATCTGCATGCAAGGTTACAATATTAAATGCCTGCAATGCAATGAATAGATTTTCAAAAAACGCTTCGGGATGAATGACTTTCTAAAACATAATTTGGATGCATTGAAAACACACGCGCCGGGGATCTCATCACTTTCCTCTGTTTTATCCGAACGCATTCAAGCGATTCCTGCCGCCACCGGAGAGGTGACCGCCCGCTGCAACCATATTCTCCTCCACAGCGCTTACGACCCTGTCAAGGAAGCCCATAGATTTGCCCTTAAAATCAAACCAGGCAGCCATGTCTGTCTGTATGGATTTGGTTTGGGCTACCATGTCCAATCCCTTCTAAATCAAATTGGGGACAGCGGATTTCTTCTGGTCATCGAATTGAATCCCGACCTGTTATCCGCGGCGATGATATTGAAAAATCAGGCGGCACTGCTGGCCCACAAAAATTTTCACCTCATTTTTGGCAAGGAAGAAGCTGAAGTTTCCAGAGAAATTTCAAAACGCATGCAGGAAATGGAACGCCTAACCGATTCTCCGGTGGAAGTTCTGTTTCACGCCCCTTCTTTTAAATGCATTCCGAAAAACTTCCCATCTCTTACCAACGCGCTGGAAGTTTTATTGATGGAGCGGAGGTTCCCTGCGGTTCTCGGAAACCTAGAAAGCCAAAACTATTCACTAAACAAAGAAATCGTGCAGCGAAGTCCGGGGATCGCGTCTCTCCTTGGAACACACTCCGGTCAACCGGCAGTTCTGGTCAGCGCCGGGCCTTCTTTGGACGACCTCATTCCATACCTGAAGCGATTTGCTGATCACACTCTGATTGCCTGCGTCGATACAGCATTGCCCATTCTGGCTCGCGAAGGAATTTTGCCGCATTATGTATTCACGCTTGACCCGCAAGAAGAGAGTTTTCACCATTTCCGGGAACACCTGGAAAGTCCATTCAAGTTGGTTTACACACCGACGGCGCATGCAAAGATCGTCTCCGGCTTCCGCGGTGAGAAGTTTGTGGTGGTCAAAAAAGGCCATTCCCTGTTCCAGAACCAGGATTCGCATCTCGAAGAAAAAGGGGTGACCGAATCGGGAGGCTCCGTTTCCTGCCTTGGGTTGGACTGCCTCATTCAATTTGGCTGTGACCCCATTTTTCTGGCCGGGCAGGATTGCGCCTACTCAGGAAAACGCAACTACGCCCGCGGATCGGGCATGAACCAAAAACTTCTCGACCAGATCCACCAAAGCAATACGCTGGAACGGGGTCATGCAGAGAAAGCCGGGCTTAAAAAGCAAATCAGCATTGAGGGCATATTTGGTGAAAAAGTGTTCACCAGCCAATCCATGTTCAGCTACAAGCGCACCATCGAACAAATCGCCCTGCAACATCCGAAAACTGAAATAATCAATCTCTGTCCGCATGGAGCCGATCTTGAAAACATAATGCCTTTGTGCTCGGTCAATGAAGCGATGCAAAAACTGGCTCCCGTTCCACTCCACCCAGGCTCATGAAACGCTTCTTCCCTGTCCTGTTGCTTTTATCCCTATTGCTGATTCTTATCGGCGACGAGATGCAGTTCGATTCCCCCTCGAACCATGAACCCAGATCGCAGGATAAAAAAGCATCTCCCTCCCCTCTGTATTCTGAGGAGCATGAGCACGACCACGCCGCACATCCAGACGATCATTCCGACCCTGAAAATAACAGGAGGATGGGAATATTTCATTTCAATGAAGGGAACAAATCACTAAAGCAGGGTAATTTTGACGAAGCGGTTAAAAACTATGAAATGGCCTTGCACCACAATCCGCAATCCCAGGAATCCTTTATCAATTTAAGCACCGCATATCTTAAGGCAAAAGATTACGATAAAGCGCTCAATACACTGCAATCACTGGAGAAAATCAATTCCAACCACCCACTTTTGCACTACAACCTGGCCTGCTATTACTCTTTGACCGAACGCACGAAAGAAAGCCTGGATTCTTTAAAAAAATCAGTCCAGTCGGGCTATGAAAATCATCAGGAAATTAAAACCGACCCGGACCTTGAAAATCTCAGGCAAGATGCCGCTTATCTTGAGTGGATTCCATCGATGCAAAAATAAAATATCAAGAACGGAGGGGACAACTGTCCAGGAAATTCAAGGGGAGATTATTCAGCGCCGGAGGAAATCAGCTTTACTTTTCCGCCTTTGTCGATGACCAGGCCTTTGCGGCCATCCAAAATAGAGTAAAGCAGGGAACCGATGCTTTCTTTCCGCCACCCTTGCAGAAGAGAATGGTTTTCCAGGTCTCCTTCCTGCTCGTGGCATTTGACGAAATCGTGAATATGCTTCCGGTGCGCCAGAATACTGGGTTCGATTTTCAGCTCCTCCGCGCGAATTTGAACAAAAGCCGCCAGCAACTCTTCCACTCCCTTGCGTGTGGAGTAGCCATTGTATTCCGGCAGCTCCGGAATCTCTTCTTCGGGAACCTCGAGGCCGTTTGCAATGGCCTGCAAAATTGCCGGACCGCTTTTAGATACTTCTTTGCGATGAAATCCACGAATATTTCCGAGCGCGTCCGCATTCTTTGGCAAACTACGGGCGATCTCCAACAGAGGCTCATCGCGAACCACGGCTTTCGGCAAACAATCGCGGCGAATCGCTTCTTCTTCTCTCCAGGCGGCCAACTCTCTTATCACCGCAAGATTTTTGGGCTTGAGACTGCGGATATTTTTGACTTTGAGAAACTGCCGTTTGGGGTCCGGCAGATCATAAACTTCCGGGTTCTCTAACGACTTGAACTCTCCCTGAACCCAATCCAGGCGGTTCATTTTTTTCAGCACCTTTAAAAGCTTTTCATAAACGGGAACGAGATAACGGGCATCATCCAAAGCGTAGTCGATCTGACTTTGACTTAAAGGTCTGCGGCACCAATCGGTATAAGTTTCGGTTTTATGAATTTTTTTGCCCGTGACTTTCTGCACGGCTTTGGCAAATGAAATTTGCGATCCCCAACCCACCAAAGCCGCCGCCACCTGTGTATCGAACACAGGTTCTATGACTTTTCCAGACAACCGCACCAGGATTTCCAGATCCTGCTTGGCGGCATGAAAAATTTTCGTGACTTTAGGGTTCGCCAGAAGGTCGATAAAAGGACTGATGTCGGAAATCAAGATAGGATCAACAGCAGCACATACACCGTCACTTGCAACCTGAATGAGACCCAGGCGATGAAAATAAGTCCGTTCCCGGACAAACTCAGTGTCCAGAGCCAAAATATCGCAATCTTTCAATTTTTCACAGAGGACTTGCAAATCGTCCCCGGTGGTCACATACATAAAAATCTCCCGTTAATTCTCAAGGCTAATGTGTAAATGTAATACCTAGTACCACAATTCGTACATTTTTGGAACAAAATCTGAGAATGGATTCTTAAGAGGAGAACACTTCTCTTCTCTCCCCCTCCGAAAAGTTGAAAAAAAACCTGGAAGACATCGGCAAGACAAAATAGACCGGGCCTCTCATTCGCTTTAAATCCTAGTAAAGCAAAGGATTGCAGAAAAGCCCCGGCCAATTTCGCTAAATAGATATTGAATATCCCTAAACTACTGAATCATCTACCTGGATGCGCACTTTCCCCCAGGTTTTATTGTGCTCCCAACCTTCGGAACCCAATTCATTGTCATTAAAATCTGGAAGGGCGTTACTGTTTTCTTTCCAAAACTTATTGCTCAATTTTTTGGGAGTGATCACGCGCTTTAACTCCCCATCTGAATCGTAAATCTTCACTTCGAAAAACATAACCTCCTCCTCCGAATAAAAGGCCGTTTTCCTCCTTAAATTTCGTCACTTTTTGAATTTCACCATACAGCAAAGGTTTACTGTGAATTACACAATAAAACCACATTAAAAGTTTGTCAAGCAAATAAGTCTAATAATTTCAATGATTCTTGAGGAATACATCAGATTTACACTGAACAATTCAAGCCTCAATGGAGAAGTTGAGTTCTTTAATTAGGCAATCCATTCGCAGGAGCTGCAAGGCCGAGAAGGAGGTAATAAGGAATATATGGGGAGTAAACCGGCATGGAAGGGACCTTAATTTCCTCGAATCCCGGAAGCAGATTACAATGCTGGTTTTTCAGGCGAGACTTTTTTACAACTCTATATTTTTAAAATAGTTATCTTAGTTCCAGGGACATCGGTTTGGCCCATCGGGAGCGGGTGATTTTATTTGACTTTTCCCTCTTGATAAACTAACTTTGGGGTGAACTATTGATAGTGGTGGAAGTAGATTCGCTTCATTTTATGGTACTTACTTTGGACTTCTCGTAGAATGAAAAGAATCCTGGGAATTGACTCTTCGATCCCACAGGGCAGCGTAGCCCTCCTCGAAAACGATCGCATTATATCCGAAACATCTTTACAAGGGACATCCAATTTCTCCGGCGGTCTTCTGAGGATGGTGAATCAGACCCTGCTCAAGGCGAAACTCCGACTTGATGACGTTGACGGATTTGGGATTACCATCGGTCCAGGCTCTTTTACGGGACTGCGCGTTGGGGTCAGCCTGGTTAAAGGCTTCATCTTGTCCATGGAAAAACCGTTTCAAGGGATCGATACTTTGGAAGCGGTTGCCGCCTGCGTCGAACCCATCGACCATCCTGTTTGCACCATTTTGGACGCACGCAAAAAGGAAGTGTACTGCGCTTTTTTCAAATACGAGGGCCAGCGACTCATCCGCACATCGCCGGACAGAGCCATGCTTCCCGAAGACCTGCTTGGTCTGATTTCAGAGCCGACTGTTTTCACTGGCAGCGGTTTGACCACCTACGGTGATTTTTTTTGCGGACAACTGGGGTCGCGTTTCATAGAGCAGCATCCGTTAAGAAAACGTACCGTAGCCGCAAGCGCCGCATTTCTAGCTAGAGAACGTTTTACGAAAAGTCGATGTTTGGATTTAGACGAATTAAAAATTAAATATGTCCGGAAATCGGAAGCTGAATTAAATTTTATTCAAAAAGACACTCAATTAACAGGGAGGGTGCAACATGGAAATTAATTCTGAACTGGCGGAGAAAATCAAACAGGAAAATGACGAATTCAAAAAACTATTTGAGGAACACAGCACGTTAAAGCAGAAGGTGGAAGAATTGAACAAAATGAAATTTCTTACCGCCGAGCAGGAAGTGGAAAAGAAGCAGCATCAAAAACAAAAACTGAAAGCCAAAGACCGCCTGGAAGAAATCCTGCATCAGTATCAATCGCAATTGCATTAGCGGTTCGAGGTTTCTGCCCCCAGCTGATCCGTTGCCCGTTCCCGGCCCTTGGGCTGACGAGAGCTGACCTAAAGCTAATCATATTGAGGGTTCGCATTCTTAATGGATGGAAATCTGGAACCGGGTTTCCAGCTTTTAGATAAGAGCTTCACCAGAAATTTGAACGACACCACTTTTTCAGCGGGGATGTAATCTCCAATAACTCCCACCATGGTTTTGGCCAGATCCGGACTTTGAGAAAGCGTGTGCACCACCCGGTTGCATAGAGACGGATTGTAGATTAGACGCTGAAGAATCCGACTCAGCAGAAATTTTTTATCGAACTCCCGGCGGCGCAGATCCTCATAAGCCGAGAATTTTTCTTTTGAGAAAATCCCGTCATTTAAAGCCTGCCCGACCACCCCGGCAGCCATCTGGGCGCTTCTAAGCGCCAGATAAACTCCCTCCCCTGTAAAGGGGTCGATGAACCCCGTCGCGTCGCCAACAAGAATCAACCCACCTGTTGCCGGAGGTTTCACGGAAAACGCTAATGAATCCACCATCCGCACTTTTTCAGCAACGTGGCCGCCATTTAGCAACTCCCGCCGCAAGCGGTTTTGCAAAACCGTCTGAATATAAAAATCCTGCCGATTGCTTGCGGGCAAATCCGCTTTATCGACAACCAAAACGACGTTGACCTGGTCTTTTCCCGTAGGCGCGGTTCCCGTATATCCGGGAGGGCTGATATGCATGTAGCAATAGTTGTTTACAGGCTGTACGCCTTCCCAGTGCGCGGCCAGGGCAATCTTCCGACTTCGGGAGTTTTTTCCTTTTAACCCGAAACGGCGGATTGAAATCGAGTTTCGGCCTCCTGCATCCACAACTACTTTGGCAGGCAAGGAAAACTGCGTCTGACAACCATCACGGCCAACGACTCCCGCGACATTGCCGTCTGCAAAAATAAAATCGGTCACCTTGTGCCTTTCCTTCACATCCACCCCTGCTTCGCGGACTTTTTTCAGCATCAAGTCATCCAACGCAAACCGGGGAAGCGACAAGCTGGTTACGGGTGATTGTGTGCCATTTAAGGAAGGATACTCGACAGCAAACCCGGTTTTCTCATAGGAGGAAATGGCCACGCCTTTAAGACGCATGGGGGACAAGGCTTCGATGCTTGCCAGCACTCCGAGTTCTTCCAATATGGAATCCGCCGCCGGGCTGATAAATTCGCCGCAGACTTTGTCTCTGGGAAACGTCGCCTGATCCAAAAGAGCGACGCGATAACCCGCCCGCGCCAGAAAAATTGCCGTGGCGGAACCTGCAGGCCCGCCGCCGATCACAATCACATCATACGATTTCATTTTTCAGGAATCCGTTTTTTCGCTCACCAGAGCGATCCGGTAAGGAAAATGCCGGTGGATTTCATATTGGGGAATCCCCGCCTCTTGCGCCAAAGCAGAAAACTCCGATGGCGTAAACGCGTTCATGACCGACACCGGGGCGTCATAACGGGTCAGACGGTTCTTGGTCAGCAGACGCGTCAGAATAAAAATGGTCGCATGCGCCACCCGGCTGCGATGCAGATCGTTGACGATTATTCCCCGGCGGCTGATTCTATACATCGCATTCAGGATGGCCACCGCCTTTTCCCAGGAAAAATGGTGCAGGGAAAGGGAGTTGATCACCAGATCGAAACTGTTTTCACGAAACGGCAAGGCCAGAACATCGCATTGCGTGAACACAATCTCAGGATAACGGCGCGTCATTTCGCGGGCGAACCGCAGCATTTTGAGATTGATGTCGATGGCGTGGATTTTAACGGGAATTGCAAGTTTGCGGGCAAACTTCGCGACGGCGACGGGTTGATCGGCGGACCCGGTCGCCACATCGAGAATCGACATAGGCCGGGATGGAGGATGATTTTTTAAAAATTGCTCGGCGTGTTGCAGCAGAACCCGGTATCCGCTCAAGTACTTGTTGACCTTGCGAACATCGTTCAGGCTGTCCCGGACTTCTTCGTAAGGAGCTTCATCGAGATCCAGCAATTCTTCCCTGAGATTCCGGGAGGGCGGTGAAAAAATCATTCTAAGCTCCCTTCCTTGTCAGGGGCCGGCAAGGTTTAACTCTTGAAAAAATAAAACAGGTCGCCGCGGGAAATTTTTTTCTTAACAAACCCCAAAGCCAGGTCCTTAAATACGCCTCTCGTGATCGGTATCAGAATCAACAGGCCGAACACATCGGTCACGATTCCCGGAGTGATGAGCAGCATGCTGGCCACCGCCATCACGGCTCCGTTCAATACATCGTCCGCAGGCAATGTGCGTGACTTGAGGTGCCATTGCATTTTTTCAAAAACTTCTTTGCCGTAACTGCGGCCAACGACCACCCCGATCAAAAAAGTCAGCATGACCAGATTAATGGTATTGACAATACTGAGGACGCCGCTGAACCATTTCAAACCTAAAAGTTCGATGGCCGTTCCAGCTGCAAAACAAAACGCTATCATTAAATTCACGCCAAAAACCTCAACTCAAATGAACCGGACCCATTCCCTATCCCGGTTCAGGAAATAAAATAGTGCGTTCCAAAGGATATAAAATACCAGAAATCCACTCCTTGAGAAAGCAATCAATGCAATCTCCTTGATTGGAATTCCGCACAGGTGGTAAAAAACCGTGTCACCATTTCCCATCATCCCTGTGGCCCTGCAAGCCGCCATCTCTCTGTCTCAACTCCTTTTCTGCACTTTAGAGACGTTATTTATCGAAAATCCATAAAAATCCACGTCTTTTTCTTCGGATCTTCGAGTTTTCTCCCTCTTCGGTAACGATATTGCACTTTCCTGGTTGCAGAACTCTGCACGCCTGAAAGGGCGGCTAACGATCAACTTTTTCCACCGGAGAATTCTTTTCATGAAAGCCTTAGCCATCGACGACGACCGCGATTTCCTGAAACTGCTGGAGCTGTATTTAAAACAGATTGGCTACAACACCACCGCTATCAACGATGCCGAAGGCATCCTGACGGCCATTACCAAAGATACCTATGATCTGGTCCTGGTGGACTGGATGATGCCGGACGTCGATGGAATCACCGTTATCAAGGCGATTCGCACCCGCGACAAACAAACGGGGAATAACACCCGCATCGTCATGGTCACCGCTATCAATAATACGATGGCCAAAAGCTACGCCAAGCGCAGCGGAGCCGATGGCTTTCTGCCCAAATGCGAATCTCAGGAAGACTTCAAAATACAACTTTTTGAAACCATCAGAACCGTCATGAATGAACCCGCAGCCAGGTAATGGTAAAAGTATCTGCTGGTCTTTATTCCCGGTTTTACTTTGTATCGCGACTGTCCCCTGATTGCTGCACTGCGCTAAGAAAGTGACCGATGGCCTGAAGTTGTTTCCCGGAAACAAACTGCTGTACATTCTGCTTGTCCGGGTTGTCCTTTTGATGAAACCTCATAAAGTCCTCTTCAAATCGGCCCCTGTCCCCGGCCTTTGAAAAATCATACGCATTGAGCAAATCAATCCCCTTATTCCCACCGATCCCCCGCAAAGAATGACAAAACAGACAGTTGTTTTTGAATGAAGAAAGACCCTCGCTCGCATGGACAGAGGATTGTCCGGCTAAATTTAATGGCTGGTAATACGCATCCAACTGAGTAAATTTCAATTCGCGAATGTTGGCTGTCAGAAACCGCTCCTGAAACGGAGCCGGACTGCCATCAGGCACGATCACCAGAAGCGGATTCAACCAACCCGGTGGCTTGACTTCGGGATGAAAATTCAATTTCGTGGCCAACCGCAGGTCATAATTCTTAATATCTGCAATGGAAATAATGCCCTGGTAGTCGTCGAAACAGTTGAGCAGCACCGCGTCGCTCTGGCCATCGGGATCGAACCGGCGGACCAATTCCGCCATTGGGATCGCCTCGAACTCGGACCCGGCATACCCCAAAGCCTTGTCAAAATAGGCGCTGGGGAGGGTTTCCGTGCCCAGCGATTTCAGTTGCTCCAGAGTCCAACTTTCCTGACTGGATATGCCCGGACCGATAATTTTATAAGTTTTTCCATCCCCGGCTTCGCCAAGAGCACAACCGCCTGCGATAATAAGCGACAAGGTCAGAGAAATGATTAGTTTAACCCCTGCCGATGGGCAAAATATTTGTTTCATATACTAAAAACCGATATGATATTGGGCTGAAATCAAATTCGGGTGATCTAACGGCCATTTGCCATCTGGCTCGACGCAAGTATCATCCCCTTACTATTGAAACCACTGACTGGGACGCTCCCATTTAACTTATCATGGAAAACTCATCTGCAGGGCTGGAAATCACTCCCGACAAAATGGATTTCAGGGCCTATTCGATCTCCTGGAATCTCACTAAGCGGTGCAACCTCAATTGCGATCACTGCTATCTCGACGCCGATTTTCGCGGCGGTTTCCGCACCGATGAGCTGAGCACCGAAGAGTGCTTCCGCGTCGTCGATCAGATCGCCGAGGTCAACCCCAACGCGTTTCTGATCCTGACGGGCGGTGAACCGCTTCTTCGGCCCGATATTTACGAGATCATCCGCTACGCCGCCGTCAAGAAATTTATGGTGGTATTGGGCACCAACGGCACGCTCATCAACCACGCCAACGCCAAAAAGATCAAGGAAGCGGGAGCGCACGGCGTGGGCATCAGCATCGACTCGATGGACCCCGGCAAGCACAACCAGTTCCGCGGCGTGGAGCAAGCCTGGGAAAAATCCATGGACGCCTTCAAGGTGATGAACGAAGTCGGCATCGACTTTCTCATCCAGATGTCGGTGTCGGACATGAACTACAAGGAAATCCCCGACGTGGTCGCCTTCGCCGAAGAAATCGGCGCGGTGGCGTTCAATCTGTATTTTCTCGTCTGCACCGGACGCGGTCAGGGCAACACCGACATCTCCAACGCCGCTTACGAAGAAGCTCTGAAAATGCTGTACGAACAGCAGATGAAGTACAAGGGCCGCCTGATGATCAACTCCAAATGCGCGCCGCAGTACAAACGCGTGGTCTACGAAAACGATCCCGATTCGGTGTACACCCGCACCTATTCCGGCGGCTGTCCGGCGGCGACGCACTACAGCCGCATTTCCCCGGAAGGCGACCTGACGCCCTGCCCGTTCATCGCCGAATCCGTGGGCAACCTGAAAACCGACACCTTCAAGAACCTGTGGGAAACCGCGCCACTGATGCTGGAGTTGCGTAACCGCAAGGGATTGGAAGGCAAATGCGGCACCTGCGAGTTTTCCGCCATGTGTTCCGGATGCCGGGCGCGCGCCTTCGCCGAAACGGGAAACTATATGGCCGAGGACCCCTCCTGCGACTACGAGCCGGGAAAACACGGCGGCAAGGAAATCACGCTCAAAATCGAAGACACGCTTGGACTCGAAGTAGAGTTTCACACGACGTGGACGCCGGAGGCCAAACAGCGGCTGGAACGCATTCCGTCCTTCGCCCGCGGCATGGTGGTCAAGGGCATCGAAAAATTCGCGGCGGAGCGCAACATCAAACTCATCGACGAGGCGGTGGTGAAAAAATCGCGCGAGGAGATGATCACCAAACGCGGCGCCATGTTCCCCTTCCTGAAAAAATTCATCAATACGGAACAAAGCTGAACCTCGAAGGGCTGGATTCAGGCTGGACTCTTACCACTAAACCCCCTGATTTACTTTCGTAGCAATCGGTGTGCGTCCTTCGCCGCATCCATCTCGCAATACAATTTCTCTCCTATTTGTACTTTTCCTCTAATCTTCTATTAAAAAATTCCCGTTAAGCAATAAGAGAAGTGTTTTACCTCCGGAACCCTGCCAAAAACGGGAACTTTTAAACTTACCGTTCCCTTAGATTGCAATTCAACGCACTGCAAATTCCGCAACAGTCCACTTTAACGGGAGAAACTCTGTCATGAAAAGGTCACGAAACCTGAAATCAGCGATGCTATTTCTAGCCATGACGATTGCGTTTGCTATCAGCAGCGCGAATGCCGCGTTTGCCGGCGTCGAGTTCGATCAAAACGTCACGCCGGATGTCATCTTCGGAGCCGGCAACGACAACGGCGCTTTCACTACCGACCGCAGAAACGGCATCGAACTCGCGATTCGCGCCAAACTGCGGTTCAACGCATCCGGCCTGCCTGAAAACACCTTCAACAGCAACGGCAACGGCACTTACAGCTTTCCTGCCGTAGGACTTGTGGCCCCGTTTGGCTTCGGTTTCGCCCAGCCGCCAACCACCACGCCGATATGGAACTTCGAGTGGTCGGTCAATACGGATCAGGACGGCACCACGGGTGTCAAGCTCGACGATCTCACCTACGAGTTGGGACTCGACTTCGATCCGTCCACAGGAACCGATTTTCTGAAGTTCGACAACATCACTCCCTCAGTGGCGGTTCCCTTTTACGATCACGCCATCGGAGACAACAGCACCCCCAATGGCGGCGGCACGGAAGCGGTGGACAACACCACTTATGTGGCTCTTCTGGCCGGCAACAACGTCGCGCAGAATTCCTGGAGCTACGAGTTTTTCAACGACGCGCCATTTGATGGTTTCGACCCGACAGAAAACGGAACCTATGCCATCTACCTGCTGGCTAAAAATTCGGACGGGGACGTCCTGGCACGCGTCAACATTCAGGTCCTCGTTGGCAACGGCCAACCAGCGCCAGACCATGTGCAGTGTTACGATGTCAAGCGCGCGACGAAACTCTATCCCCGCCCCAAGGTCAGCCTCAACGATCAATTCGCCTACCGGGATAATGTCCGGGTCAACAAACGAGCGGAATTGTACTGTACGCCGGTGGACAAAAACAGCGAGGGGATTTCGAATCTGGACAACACCTGGACCTGTTACAAGGTTAAAAGTTCACGCCAGAAACAGGAAGTCGTGATTGACAACCAGTTTGGCGAGCAGACCCTGCGGCTCAAAAAATCGGAAATGCTCTGCGTTCCGTCAAAACAATTGAGCACCCGGCCTCTTGGCAATAACGGAGGTGACGATGATGACGACGATGAAGATGATGACTAGTTAAGAAAATCACCTCACTAAGAAAGGTTTGATCCTCCTCTCCCCTGTCATCCTGAGCCCGTCGAAGGAGGGGGAGAGGTGGTTTGTTATTTCTTGCGGTACAAATCGCCCATCTTGAACGTAGAACTGTTCACATCCCCCTCCTGCTGAGTCAACTCCTCCACCACTTCGGCGCGGTAGTTTTTGACTTTGCGGTACAGAGGATGCGTGATATCCAGCTTCAGGTTGGTGAGCGCAGCGGAGACTTTGCCCTTGCCTTCCACCGTCACCTCGCAGACGATCTCCCCCGACTCATCGGAGCGAAAGGCATCGGTCACCTGCAACGGCATTTTTTTATCGACAAACAGCCCCATTTCCCGGAACAATTCGATCACCGGACCCTTGCCATAAACCCTGAACGGAATATTCTTCTTCACTTCCACCAAAAGCCCTTGCGCGCTCAAGACAACCTCCTGATGATGTTAATAAACAACCCCACCTCAACCAGCATAGTATCGCGTCATTGCGAGGAGCGTCAGCGACGCGG
>JAJDBE010000018.1 GCA_029261515.1 Nitrospinaceae bacterium
CATTGCCAACAGCGGCGGCGTGATCTGCGCAGCGGTGGAGTATCAGGGATTATCGGAGGCGGACGCGTTTGAAAAAATCAGAACCACGATCATGCAAAATACTGAGGAACTCCTGACCCGCGTAACGAGTGAGAAGCTTCCTCCGCATGAAGTGGCTCTGAATATGGCCAAAGAACGCATCGCCCAGGCCATGGCCTACCGCGCTCATATGTAGCGGATGTTGGAACACTGTGGGGGACATTAAAAGAAATTGAACCAGAATTTGTAACATATATTTAACACGACCCTGCGCCGGAACTGGCCCAGAAATCATGTTAGGGTTCGGGTCGATTTGAACCAATCACGGGCTTCCACCCTTTACTATGAAATGTGAGGTTAGTTATGATTTGGGAAATACCTAAAAGGAGCGGGCAGAGTCAATTTTTTCATAAGAAGGCAGTTTTTTTTCTGAGCCTCTTGATAGCGCTCTATTCATATTCTTTGCTCTGGGCGGCAGATTGCCCTCAACCCAGGTTCACGGAAAATGCGCCGCCAGAAATATACAATATGGTAAACCCTTTGCCTCCAACCATGGAAAATATTCTGGCTGGGAAAGCACTTTATGAGGATAAGGCGAAACCCATGGCCTGCAAGCTTTGCCACGGAATGAAAGGGGATGGCCGCGGTGGCATGTCGATGGGAGTGCACCCGCAGCCAAGAAATTTCACCTGTGAAAAAACCATCAACGATGTTCCCGACGGACAGTTGTTCTGGGTCATCAGCATCGGGTCTCCGGATACGGGTATGCCTGCTTATGAAGAACTGAAAGATGAAGAGATCTGGAAGTTGATTCTTTATATTAGAAAACTGGCCCAGTTCAAAATAACCGAATTTCAGCAGGGAATTCTTTCAAATGATATTTTGGGAATGCGTTGAATTGGAGGCAAGTTTCGAGGCACCTTGAATTGGTTAAATGCCATTGTAAATTACTGGATAAAAATTAATGCTAATGTGAGGTGAGATAAAGGTGAAAGTTTTATTTCCAAAACGGATGTCATTGTTTGTTCTATTAATTGTTTTTGTCTTTCCTTATTATTCATTTTCTTCTGAGGACGAAGCTCCCGGCCTTTGCCCGCAAGCGCGGGAGACCATCCCTGCTCCAAAGGAGTATGCCCAGATGAAAAATATGCTGGAGCCAACTGCAGAGAATGTCCTGGCCGGAAACAATCTGTATAATTCTACTGCCAAACCCATTCCCTGTATCATTTGTCATGGAATTAAAAGTGACGGCATTGGGCTAATTTTCCAGCGTATAAAACCTTATCCCAGGAATTTCACCTGTTACCAAACGATGAAGGACATTTCGGATGGTCAATTGTTCTGGATCATCAGGAACGGGTCGCATGGGACCCAGATGCTGGGCTTTACAAAATTGGACGACAAGCAAATATGGCAGTTAATCCTGTATATCAGAAGCGCAACTGACTAAATTGCTGCGACTTCTTGCCCAAAATCAAGTTTTAAAAATCAAGACAGCCATTTCACCCAATCTCACAAGCCCTCAACCAAATTTTTTAGATGTGCCAAGATACTAAAATTGTATACGCCAAATTAAAATCACGTCCAAAAATGAGCCGTCAATTTTTAAGGATAAACGTTCGAAGGAGGGGAATATGCATTATGCAGGCTTTAATATTCAGATTTTTCTGAGCGGTTTGCTCTATGTTTTGGTCCTGTTGCCGGGGTGTACCGGTATGGAAGAGACCTCCAAACCTTCTGTAGGGGCAGAGGTGGTGGAGATGAAAACCATCGACCCCGATGGACTCTGCTCACAGACACGCGGCACCATACCCGCACCGGAACCCTATGCAGGCATGACTAACCCGTTACCACCTAGTAACGAGAATATCTCCGCAGGAAAACTTCTTTTTCATCAAGATGTGAGGCCAATTCAGTGCGAAATCTGTCACGGTTTCAAGGGCAACGGTTTTGGAGCCATATTCCAGAGAATGACACCTTATCCCAGAGATTTCACCTGCTACCAGACCATGAAAGATGTGTCCGATGGACAGTTATTCTGGATCATTAAAAATGGTTCGCATGGCACGCGGATGAAGGCTTATGAAAAACTGGAAGATGGGCAAGTCTGGCAACTCGTCCACTACCTGCGGCATTTCGCCGATTAAATGACCAGACAAGTGAAACTGATTCCGGAAAAAAGAGGATGTTCTAATTCAGGAAATTTTTTAATGCTTCCGACTGGTATCCCCTAGACCATGCAAGGTATTCCACGGTTATGGCTCCGAGTTCTTTTTTCATGTGTCCAAGTAAAAAAAGTGTTCCCAGATTTAGATTCTTTCAAGTGAAGAGTTAGGGATTCTCGGTTGAGATATGTTTTCCCACACTTAATTAACTGAATGTGGATCATCCACAACCGCGAACATGTAGGGAGGACGGGCGCACATGGCGAAACTGAAAAAGATCTTTACTTCCGAATCCGTCACCGAAGGACATCCCGACAAAATCGCCGACCAGATCGCCGATGCCGTGCTCGATGACTGCCTGAGACAGGATCGATATTCCCGTGTCGCCTGCGAGGTGCTCGTCAATATCGGCCTCGTACTGGTGGCGGGGCAAATCACCACCAAAGGTTATGTGAATATCGACAAACTCGTTCGTCAGGTGGTCAAGGACATCGGCTACACCCGGCCCGAATACGGATTTGACACTCAGTCATGCGCTATCTTAAGCTCCATCATCGAACAGTCCTCTGACATCTCCGTGGGCGTGACCAAAGAAGCGAAAGGCGAATTTGGTGCCGGCGATCAGGGGATGATGTCCGGTTACGCCACCAACGAAACGCCGGAGTACATGCCCACTCCCATTCTTCTCGCGCACCGTTTGGCGCGAAGGCTGGCGGAGGTGCGGAAAAAGGCGACCTTGCCCTACCTCAGGCCCGACGGCAAAACCCAGGTCACCGTCGAATACGAAAACGACCAACCAAAACGACTCGACAGCGTCGTGGTTTCCTGTCAGCACGATGAAGAAATTTCACTGGCCGACTTGCGGGAAGATATTTGTCAAAACGTGATTGTCCCGATCTGCTCCGGTTTGATGGATGAGGAAACGCGGTTGTACATCAACAACACCGGGCGGTTCGTCCTCGGTGGCCCGGTGGCGGATACCGGCATGACTGGACGCAAGAACATATGCGACACCTATGGCGGCATCTGCGGTCACGGCGGCGGCGCGTTTTCCGGCAAGGACCCGACCAAGGTGGACAAGTCCGCAAGCTACGGCGCCCGCTGGGTGGCGAAAAACGTGGTGGCGGCGGGCCTTGCGGACCGGTGCGAAATACAGGTTGCCTACGTCATCGCAGGGACAGAGCCTTTGTCCGTCTGGGTCAATACCTACGGCACGAACAAGGTGCCCGAGGAAAAGATACTGGAAAGAATACTGGATGTGTTTGACCTCAGCCCCGCAGGGCTGATCAATCAGTTGGACCTTTTACACCCTTTTTACCGCAAGACCAGCAACTATGGCCATTTCGGGCGCACCGATGAATCTTTCCCATGGGAAGCGCTTAACAGGGTCGAGGAGTTGAAACGGGGGATTTGAAATTTTTAATCCCTCAAGATATTTGTCGGTAAACATTTTCTTATATATATCACCATGAAACATATACCCTAATTATTGAAATATACGTCTCAATGACAACTATACAAGCATTATGACGATGTCCGCTTTGGGTCGATAGTAGCATGTTTCCAATTCCGGCCAGGAGCAGACATGTATCGCGCTACCAACACAAATAACACCTATAATAGTAAAATGATTAGCAAACTTGAAATTCGCGAAAGCCGGCCCAGTGACGTTGCCGGGATCGAACAACTGTATGTGGTTGCCTTCCCTAAGGAGGACTTGTTACCGCTTGTGAGGGAACTTCTGGATTTTGGGCAGAGCGTGATTTCGCTCGTTGGGATACGTGAAAATGTAATCGTAGGACATATCAGTTTCACGTTTTGCCACGTTGAGGGAGGGAAGGATAAGGTCGCGCTTTTAGGTCCGCTCGCGGTAACGCCAACTTTGCATAAACAGGGGATCGGAAGCACGTTGGTTCAGATGGGTTTTAAGCACCTGGAAAACTCCAAAATTGGTTATATATTTGTTCTCGGTGACCCAGCTTATTACAGTCGCTTTGGATTTAAGGCAGAGGACAAAGTCGTTACACCATATCCATTACCGATGGAATGGCGTGGAGCATGGCAGTCCATTCACCTGTGCGATGCAGAAGCGCCTCATGAGGGAAGACTGTCTGTGCCAGAACCATGGCGTCAAATTGAACTGTGGACTTCTTGACCCACCAACTCACCCGCTTTCCCAAGCCAGGAGCAAACATCATTGAATTCCCGCTTTGGGTCGAATAGCGAACACCTAACACCTAACACCTAAATTATACTTATAACCCACCCAAAAAAGAGGGTTATATCATGCTTTGTTTACCCCAAATAGTAAAAGCGTCAACCCCTTGGAATAAAGGCAAACTCATTGGTCAAAAACCTCCGTTAAAACTACGTGAGATATGGGCTATACGAATCAGACTTCAGCTAAAGAAAGTAACCAGAGAGTTGGCAATGTTTAAGCTTGCGATAGACAGTAAATTACGCAGTTGTGACCTAGTTAAACTCAAGGTACGAGATGTCTATCATGGCAATGGTATTGCTCCTAGA
>JAJDBE010000019.1 GCA_029261515.1 Nitrospinaceae bacterium
AACAAAATAATATCGCCTCCCGCGCGCGTGGCGGCGATGGCGGTGTTCAACGCCTGATTGCTGCCGGACATCTCCAGCGCCACATCAACGCCTTCACCTAAACAGCATTTACGGATGGCTTCGACCTTGTCGAGATCAGGCCCGACCCCCGTTGCTTCAAGTTGCCCCCGGTCCACCTTCAGGACCAGGTCCACTCCCAGTTGCTCGGCCAGTTTCAGGTTATCCGGGTTGGGGTCCACGCCGATGAGTGTCGTCGCCCCCATCGCCCGCGCCACCAGAATCGAAAAGAGACCGATGGTGCCGCAACCGAAAATCGCCACGGTTTTGCCGCGCAGATCGATTTTACTGCAAGCGTACACGGCGTTTCCCAGCGGCTCCTGAATGGCGGCGACCTCCGGGCGGATGGCGTTGATATCGGTCGACCACAACTCCTTGGCCGGCAGTTTGACGGTTTCCGCAAAACAGCCGTCGGTGGAAATCCCGATGATGAGGTGATCGGTGCACACATGCTCTTCGCCGATTTTGCACTGATGACATTTGCCGCAGAAAATATGCGACTCGGTGGAAACGATGTCGCCCGGCTTGTAGCCATAGTGCTTGGCAGAATAGGACCCCGTCTCGACAATCTCGCCCAGCAGTTCATGCCCGCAGATGCGCTGCGGCTGACCGTCGCGCTCCAGGGAATCGAAAATCATGTCTTTAAACGCGTGGCGGAACCAGATGCCTTTGTCCGAGCCGCAGAATCCGGTGAACTTAGGTTTGATGATGACCTTGCTGGCATCTTCCGGGTGTTTGGCTTCATCCAGTTGCGGTTCAGGAACACCAACCATATTCATGCCCGTGGTCGCTTCCCATTCTTCACGCTTGATGTCCAGAACCAACGCCTTCATGCAATATCCTTAAGTTAAGAGGGGCTACTCCCAATATAAAGCCCAGAAGCGGGGAAGCAAAGAGAATTTAATCTCGAAGAGAAATGCCGGGCAATCGAAGAAATCTTGTTCCCCCTTTCCTATAAGGAGGAAAAGCCATCCCCCCTCTGGGGAGAAGGTTGGGATGAGGGGCAAACCCCCTTATGCAAAGGTTTCTTCATAGAAGGGGGAGAAAAAAGTTTTAACCTTCAAAAACGACTTTGCCTCCAACCATCGCGAAATCGACGCTTTCACGGTTGGCCTCAAAAGGAACATCGCCCCAGGAATCGGGCATCTTATCAACGCGGAAGCCGATGAGATCGGCGGCCCTGCTAGGAGTGAGGGTTCCCACGGGCAAATCCAAGGCTTTGCCACCACCGCGCGTGGCCATTTCCAGAATCTCTCCCCGGCGGACTGAAGGCAGCATCTCTTCCGCAATTCTCAGTTCGCGGAGAAAATTGAGCGATTCGTTGCTGGCCAAAGAATCCGTTCCCAGAGCCACCGTCACCCTGCGGTCGAGCAATTCGCGCACCGGCATGTAGCGCTTGCGGTCAAACCAGCGGGTGCTTCCGGGACAAAACACCGCCCGCGTATGGCGCGCAGCGAGTAAATCCAGATCGTCATCAATATGATTGAGATGAACACACACCATCGAATCCAACACGCCAATTTCGTCCAGATAGCGGACCGGGCTATTACCGGGTGGCTGCCAACTGTCCTCATAAACGCCACGCTCTTTAAGAAACGCTTCCAGTTCGCCGCCGCCTTCTTTAAGGAACCGCACCTCTTCCGGGAATTCCGCCACATGACAGGAAAACGGAACCTCCAATTGAGAGGCCTGCTTTTTAAGTTCGCGGAACAGGTCCGGGGAAACGGAATACGGCGCGTGCGGCGCCAGCCCCAGCGTCAAGAGTTGCCCTTTGGAATTTTTTTTTTCAAACACGGATACCACCCGATCGAGCGTATCCCGGACCGCGTTTTTTTTGAATCCCAACGTTTCCAGAAACAACACTTGCCGAAACGGCAACGCTGCGTATTCGTCCAATAATCCGGCATCGGGAAAGTAATCGGCAAGGGTGGTGACGCCTGATTGCAACATGGAATCTGCCCCTTTGCGAATCGCCTGAATCCGTCCTTCAACAGGCAAGGCCGCATTTTTTTCCAGAAGCTCCCGCACCCAATCGGTGAAGTTTTCGCACTTTGGTACCTGCCTCTGCAAAGCTGAAAGAGAAAGATGACAATGCGCGTTCACAAACCCCGGCAGTAGAAGACAATCAGAGAGGTCTAAGCAATCCGCCGCGGGGCCAGACGTTTGCTGTGGGGAAACGTTCACAATCTTCCCCGCTTCCACGGTCAGTTCGCCGTTTTCAATCACGCCGTCAGGCGGTGACAGGAGGGCGCGAAATTTTATTTTGAATTTTTTTTGCATCGCAACGACAGAAATTTAGAACCAGGTTTTTTGTGTATAGGTTTCGTAAGCAGCACCAAACTTTTCCTGCAGGGCTTTTTCTTCCTGCCGCGCCCGGTAAAGGTTCAAGGGGATCACCACCACAATCCAGTACACCAGGCCAAATACGGAGCCGCAGGCAAACAGGAGTCCGAATAGGGTTAAGTTGATGCCAATATAAATAGGATGGCGGAGAAAACGGTAAACCCCGCGCGTCTTCAACGTATCCGCTCCCGGCAGGACCGCCAGGGATTTTCCCAAGAAAACCATTCCCGATATCCAGATGGCAAGCCCCATCCCTCCCACAACCAAAGCCGGGAGGACCAGTTCAGGGTGACCGAATCCGAAATTCTTGCGAGAAAACCATGCCACCGCAAGCGGCAGGAAATAAAGCAGCGGAACGACGACGCTTAACGCAAACCGCTGATTGGAAGATAAGGCTTTAAAATCGGCCATAACACCATTTGACACAACCTCTCCATGCAATCAAAGATTCCATAATTATAAATCCGCGAACCTTCAGATGGAGGAAGGGGCGTCTTCTCCCCGTGCGTTCTTTAAAAGATATTTGGTGAAAACTTCGCGGCCTTCGAGAATTTCGACTTCGATCACCACTTTTAAAACAGGAAGGGAGAAAACCGCAGCATCGAGTTTGACGGCATCTTTTTCCGGCACCAGAATATATTTCGCGCCTGCTTCGTTGGCCTGGCGATCCAGCGACTGCAATTCTTCACGAGAATAATGATGATGATCGGGAAAAGACTGAAAACAGACCACCCGCGCTTTCGCCCGCTCCAGAGTTTTTAAAAAATCGCCCGGTTTGGCAATGCCGCAAAACGCCGCTACGGGTTGGTCTTCGACGAACTCCACTTCCAGCGTTTCCTGATTGTCCAGCCTTATGATGGAATCGAGCCTGTGGGCGGTCTTGATGACGGGAACACTGCGGGGCAGAAACCCTTCCCAGGACGATGCCGTTCCATTTCTCGAACTGCGGGTCATGCAGATCAAATCCGCTCTGCCGCTTTCTTTCACCGGTTCTCTCAGTTCTCCGGCAGGAAAGAGATGGCCGTTACCCAGCGGTTCCTTCTGATCGAATAACAAAATGTTGAGATCGCGGGACAGGGCCAGATGCTGATAGCCGTCATCCAGAATCAAAGTATCGACACCGAACCGGTCCACTGCGTATTTTCCGCTTTGAAAGCGATTTTTTCCGGTCAGCACGGGAACGTTTCGAAGCCGCCTTGCGATCATCGCCGGTTCATCTCCAGCAACTTCCGCAGAAAGCAAAACCTGTTGACCATCGCACACCACATTCACCGGTTGCGTTGCGCTGCCGCCATAACCGCGGCTCAAGATGGCCGGCTTAAACCCGTGCCCTCTCAACGTTTCCGCGATCATGATCACAATGGGCGTTTTCCCGGTGCCTCCCAGAGTCAGATTGCCCACACTGATGACCCGGCACCCCAGGCGGCGGACCGAAAAGATTCCCCAACGATAGGCTAAGCGGTTCAACCGATGGCCCAAGCGGTAAAACAAAGAAACTCCTCGAAACAACAGATAAAGCGGAACGTGGTAGAATTTGCGGTGCGGTGAAATGATGCGGTAATAAAGATTATCCAACGACATAAAATTCGGTTCAAACCCTCAAATCAGGTTATACTCCCCCCCCATGGAAACGCTGTATCATACCATCGTCGGCGCGGCTATCCTAGCTGCATCCCCTTTCATTTTATTGCGGATGGCCCTCTCCCCCGGCTTCCGTTCGGAAGTACTGGACCGGCATCGGGCAGGCGAATCGCTCAGCCCCTTTGCCGATTGCTTATGGATACACGCGTCCTCGGCAGGAGAAGTTCGCGCCGCAAAAATCCTGATTGACGCATTGAAACGAAATGACGAGAAGCGACCCATCGTGCTTTCGACGTTCACCCGCACCGGCTTTGACCTGGCGAAAAAGGAAAACATCGACAACGTGTTCCGCCTGCCGTTTGATTTTCCATTGTGGCTCAATCCTGTTTTTGAAAAACTCAATCCCTCGCTTTTGATTCTCATCGAAGCCGAGCTTTGGCCTTCGCTTTTAAGACAATGCAAACGGCGCGGCATTCCCGTCCTTCTAGTAAATGGCAGAATGTCGGAAAAATCCGTCACCCGTTACGGCAAAATTAAACCTTTTTTTCTCTGGATGGCCGAGTGCGTCTCCCTTTTTTCCATGCGCGCCAAAACCGACGCCGACCGCATTCTGGCGCTTGGCGTGGCGACGGAAAAAGTTCGTCTCACCGGCAACATCAAATTCGACGCTGAAGTGAGCCAACCTGCAATTGCATCGACAACATCTGAAGCAAACAAGACGCCGCTCATTGTATTCGGCTCTACCCGTCCCGGGGACGAGGGGCCTGTCATGGATGCCATCCTTAAATTGAGAGAAGACTTGCCGGACCTCAACTTTGCCATCGCCCCCCGGCATCTGGAACGGCAGCAGGAAATCGAAAGCCTGATCGGCGAGTACAAGTTGGATTTTTCGCTTCACTCCCAACTCAATCGCTCCATCGAAAACCAAAAAGGCGCACTCATTCTTGTGGACATAATGGGCGAACTCAATCATTACTACTCCAAAGCCGCTGTCGCGTTTGTGGGCGGCGGGTTCAACCCCCGGTTCGGCGGGCAAAATATTCTCGAACCCGCGGCTTATGGCATTCCGGTGATCTATGGAAAATACATGAACAATTTTGAGGAAGAAGCGAAGCTCTTAAAAGAATCAGGCGGCGGCATTCAGTTGAGCGACCCGAAAGAACTTTACGCTACCCTACATCGGCTCTTAACTCAGACGGAAGAACGGAATCAACGCGGCCTGGCGGCAAAAGAAACCGTCATTGCCAACCGGGGAGCTTTAGAGCGAAGTATGACTCTCATAAAACAAATGCAGAAAAATAAATAGCGGATGACTGTCTATCACATACTTTCCTCTTTCGCGGCGCTGATCGTGGCGCCGCTGTTTGCATTGTATTCCCTACTTACGGGAAACAAACGCCGGGGGCTCCTGCATCACTTTGGGCTGCTGCCTGCAACAAAACCCTCTGCCCATAAAAAAACACTGTGGGCGTTTGCTTTGTCATTGGGGGAAGTGACGGCGGCGGCACCGGTGCTCAAAATCATTCACGAGGAACGCCCCGACATCCGCATCGTGGTTTCTGTGACCACCGATTCCGGTTACGACGGCGCCCGGCAAAAAATTTCGTTTGCCGATGCCATTTTTTTTCATCCTTTCGACTGCCTGCCGTTCACTTTGAATGCGCTTAAGCGCATTCAACCCGATGTTTTTTTAGTCGCAGACACCGGCTTCTGGCCGGGGCTACTCGATCTTCTGCAACAACAAAACATTCCTGCATTGCTGTTTAATGGACGCATCTCCAAGCGATCGCTCAAGCGTTACCAGCTGTTCGGATCGTTTGCCACAGAGTTGTTCAGCAAATTCGACCGGCTTTGCATGCAGAGCAAAGAAGGCAGTGCCGCCATAAAAACCTTCGGCGTGGAGGAATCCCGCCTGCAAGTGATCGGCGACCCCAAGTTTGATGCGCTTAAACCCCTTCCTGAAGAAGAACGCCGGCGACTGCGTGCTGAACTTGGAATCCAAGAGGAGAGTCCGGTCTGGGTGGCGGGAAGTACGCACGCAGGCGAAGAAGAAATCGTCTTGCAGGTGTATCAAAAAATAAAAAAGAAATTTTCCGATCTTATTCTCATCCTCGCGCCCCGGCGCATTGAACGAGTCGAAGAAATTGCCTCGCTGTTGCAATCCAGGGACATTTCTTTTGTAAAGCGTTCTGCTCTTAACGAGGCCACTGCCAGTACTAAAAACGTGATTCTCCTGGACACGCTCGGTGAACTGGCAAACATTTATGCCATTGCCGATGCCGCCTTTGTCGGCAAAAGTCTGCTCCCGCCTGGAGGCGGGCACAGCCTCATGGAACCTGTCGCGCAAGGCGTGCCGGTCCTACACGGTCCTTTTATTGAGAACATCCGCCATTTGGCGGAGGAATTTCAAAAGGAGGGGCTTGCGCTAGAAACAAAAAATGCAGAGGAATTAGAAACCGTCATTCGCGATTTGCTGGAAAATCCTGATCGTCGTAAGCAACTGGCTGAAAAAGCGTTCGCCTTGATTCAAAATCACCAGGGCGCGTCCCGCAGAATGGCGGAGATCATTCTGGAAAAAATTAAGAATTGAATTTTTTGATGCCATGCTTCGTTCTTCGACAAGCTCAGAATGACATTGCTCAGCATGACAGGTCATGTCACCCTGAGCCAGTCGAAGGGTGACATAAAGCCCCATTTCATAAAGGGAGTTGGGGGATTTCACCACAAAGACGCAAAGTGCGCAAAGAAAGACCTAAAAATAAACTTTTCTCATGTTTTATATTTTCTCTGCGTCCTCTGCACTCAAAGGCTTATTCGCCGTGACCCGGCTGACCCACCACACCGTCAGGCAGGAAAATAAAAACGCGGGAACCAGTTCGTAGATGACAGCATCGGATAATCCCGTCACTTTCCAGAGGATGGTGGTGAAAAACCCGGTCAACATGCCGGCGACGGCTCCGGCAAAGGTCACTTGCTTGGAATAAAGCGTAAACAAAATCACCGGGCCAAAACTGGCCCCCAACCCGGACCAGGCGAACAGCACGAACCAGAAAATGACCCGCGTTTCCATCAGCGCGATCCCCATCGCCCCCACACCGAGAATTAAAATGGTGATGCGGCTGACGGTCAGTATCTTTGCGTGCGTGAGCGTGCGCTTTAACATTTTGCTGTAGATGTCGTGCGCCACGGTGGAGGCGGCGACGATGATCTGCGCCGACACGGTGGACATGATCGCCGCCAATACTCCCGTCAGCACGATGGCGGACACCACGGTAGGCAAAAGATCGTTCGCCGCAAGTGGGAACAGGTGTTCGGGGTCTTCGAGGCCGGGAAACAGCGCGTTGCCTGCCACGCCGAGAATAATGGCGGAAACGTAGATCAACAGCCCCCAGCCAAACGCGATCCAGATGCCCTGTTTAATCACCTGCGTGTTTTTCGCCGCCATGTAACGGGTGATGACATGCGGCTGACCAGGATAACCAAGGCCAATCCCCAGTAACCCCACCATCGAGCCAAAGAACGCGGCGGCGCTTTTGCCCCCCATCCAGGCAAGCGTGTCGGGAGAAGTTTTATCGACCGCCACGGCCATGCCACCGAAGCCGCCAAGGTGATTAACCGCGACGACTGCCAGCAGGACGATGCCGAAAACCATGATCAGCCCTTGAATAAAATCGGTCCACGCCACGGCGCGGAAACCGCCCATCATCGTGTAAAGAATGACGATGGTCCCGCCTACGGAAATACTGAGCGCATGGGGGATGCCGAAGATCGCGTCGAACGTTTTGCCGATGGCGGTGAACTGCGCCGCCACGTAGGCCATCATGCAGGCGAAAATAATGACGACTGAGAGAATTCTAAGGACATGGGTTTTATCGTCAAAATGGGCTTCCAGGTAATCGGGGACGGTGAGCGCGTTTTCCTCTGCTGAGTGGCGGCGCAGTTTCTCGGCAATGAACAGCCAGTTGATGGCGTAACCCAAAAGACAGCCGGGCAAAAACCACAGGGCAGACAATCCGTCTTTATACGCGAGGCCCACGGTGCCTAAAACCGCCCAGGCGCTTTCAGAGCTGGCGGTGGAGGAGATCGCCGTGACCCAGGCTTTCAACGAACGATCGGCGAGAAAAAAATCAGCAGGGGAGGCGGTGACGCGGGAAGTGGCATAACCGATCCCCAGCATCAGCAGGATGTAGAGAAAAAAAACCGTGGCGATGACTCCGGTGAGTTCCGTCATGGCTCTGATTATAAGGGAGAACGGCTTTCTCGGAACCAGTTTTTCCCGCAATGCGGCCCTAGAGTCTCGCGGCTGGATTATTTCCGGTTTTTTGCTACACTATCTGTTTTTCAAAATGACGGAGCGGTGTTGGCATGCGGCCTTACGAGTTTAAATCCATCGAAACGAAGTGGCAGAAAATCTGGGAGGAGGAAAAATCCTTCAAGGCGGAACGGGACCCTGCCCGAAAGAAATTTTATCTTCTGGAAATGTTTCCCTATCCTTCGGGACGCATCCACATGGGCCATGTGCGCAACTACGCCATCGCCGATGCCATCGCGCGTTTCAAACGCATGCAGGGGTTCAACGTGCTGCACCCTTTAGGTTGGGATGCGTTTGGCATGCCGGCGGAGAACGCCGCCATTCAAAACAAGACCCACCCGGCTAAATGGACGTTTGAAAATATCCGGACCATGCGGACGCAGATCAAGCGTCTCGGGTTCAGCTACGACTGGGACCGGGAGATCGCCACCTGCCGCCCGGAATATTACCGCTGGAACCAGTGGTGTTTCCTCAAATTCATGGAAAAGGGCCTGGTCTACAGAAAGACCGCCACGGTGAACTGGTGCGAAGCCTGCCAGACGGTCCTCGCCAACGAACAGGTGGTGGACGGCTGTTGCTGGCGCTGCGACGGCCCGGTGCAACAGAAGCAGCAGGACGGCTGGTTTTTCAAAATCACCGAGTACGCAGACAAACTGCTGGAAGGCTGCAAACAGTTGTCCGGCGGCTGGCCGGAGCAAGTGCTCACCATGCAGACCAACTGGATCGGCAAAAGCTACGGCGCCGAAGTCGATTTTCAAATAAAAGATCAAAAGGCGGCCATCAAAGTGTTCACCACCCGGCCCGACACGCTGTATGGCTCCACCTTCATGGTGCTCTCGCCTGAACACCCGCTGACGAAATCCCTTTCCCGCGGCACCGGACAGGAACAAGCGGTGGATGCGTTCATTGAAAAAGTCGCGCGCGAAGACAAGTTCCTGCGCACCAGCGAAACGGCAGAAAAAGAAGGCGTGTTCACCGGCGCTTTCGCCATCAATCCGCTCACCGGCAAAGAAGTTCCGGTGTGGTCGGCCAATTTTGTTCTGATGGAGTACGGCACCGGCGCGATCATGTCGGTGCCGGCGCACGATCAACGCGATCTCGATTTTGCCCGCAAATACGGTCTTCCCATCAAAGTGGTCATTCAACCGGAAAATAAAACGCTCGATGCCGCGACGATGACCGAAGCCTACAGCGCCGAGGGCACGATGGTCGATTCCGGTCCCTTCGATGGATTGTCCGGTAAGGAAGGCATCCGCAAGGTTTCAGAGTACCTGGCAGAAAAAAACATCGGCAAAGCCACGATCAATTACAAACTGCGGGATTGGGGCGTATCACGCCAGCGTTACTGGGGAACACCGATCCCTGTGGTCCATTGCGAGGCCTGCGGCATGGTTCCGGTGCCTTACGACCAGCTTCCGGTCGAATTGCCGCTGGATGCCCAACTTGGCGAGCGCGGACAATCGCCGCTTGGCCGCTCGCCTGATTTTTTAAACACGCCTTGTCCCAAGTGCCAGCAACCGGCCAGGCGGGAGACCGACACGCTGGATACGTTCCTCTGCTCTTCCTGGTATTTTGACCGCTTCACCTCGCCCAGAAACGAAACAGAACCGTTCGGCAAAGAGGACGTGAATTACTGGATGCCGGTGGACCAGTACATCGGCGGCATCGAACACGCCATTTTACATTTGCTCTATTCCCGGTTTTTTCACCACGTGTTCCGCGACTTGGGATTGATTGAACCGGAAGAGCCGTTCACGCGCTTGCTGACTCAGGGAATGGTCATCAAGGACGGCGCCAAGATGTCCAAATCGAAAGGCAACGTGGTGGACCCGGACGACATCATCAACACTTACGGCGCGGACACAGCGCGGCTGTTTATCCTGTTCGCAGCACCTCCGGTCAAGGATCTCGACTGGAGCGACAAGGGCGTTGAAGGCGGTTCGCGTTTTCTCAAACGCGCCTGGCGGATTTTTGGAGATTTCCTTGAAGAGATACAGTCGGCAGGTAAACCTTCCGATGTTTCAGTTAGTCTACCGAAGGAACTGAAAGAATTGCGGCGCATGACCCACATCACCATCAAGCGCGTGACCGACGACATTCAAAACCGCACACAATTCAACACGGCGATCGCCGCCATCATGGAACTGGTCAACCATCTCTATACGTTTAAAGAATGGTGGAACGCGGCTTCACGTGACGCCACCGGCAAAGCGGTGGTGCGCGAGGCGATTGAAACCCTGGTCTTGATGCTGACACCGTTTGCCCCGCATATTGCCGAAGAGATGTGGTCTTTATTAGGAAATCGATCCAGCGCTTCGGAAACTCCCTGGCCCGAATACGACAGTGCGCTCATTCAATCTGAGGAGATATTGATTGTCATTCAGGTCAATGGTAAAGTGAGACAGAAAATCACTGTACAGGCCGACATCAGCGAAGACGATTTAAAATCTCTGACGCTTGCAGACCCGAAGATTCGGGAATTGACCGATGGGCAAGAGATCAAAAAGATCATTGTGGTTCCCAAAAAGCTGGTGAACATTGTCGCGAGGTAAAAAATGAAATTGCGTTTGACGTTTCTCGTTCTTCTTCTCAGCCTGGTTCTCGGCTGCGGCTATCATCTCGCCGGCACGCAAAACACGCTGCCTCCGCATTTAAAAACCATCGCCCTTCCCGTGTTTGACAACACCTCCTCGGAACCTGAGATTCACCGGGATTTGACCAACATTATCCGGCAATCGTTTATCAGCGACGGCCGGCTGAGGGTGGTGGATGAAAAAGACGCCGACTTGCTAATGAAGGGGAAATTGCAC
>JAJDBE010000020.1 GCA_029261515.1 Nitrospinaceae bacterium
CAAGACCAATAAAGAAGATCTAGAACGGATTGCAGATATCGCGAAACATCCGGGCGATATCCCTCCGCCCGTAACCAGAACGCATCCGGCAAAAGTGGTCTACCGATTGACCGCGCAGGAAGTCGTGTCCACCCTAGCAGAGGGAGTGGAATTCATCTTCTGGACTTTCAATCAGACCGTTCCCGGCCCCATGCTGAGAGCGCGGGTAGGGGATACGATTGAATTGACCGTCGCCAATCATCCGACCAGCACGCACGATCACTCCATAGACCTGCATGCAGTCACCGGTCCTGGGGGCGGCGGCGTACTCACCCAGGTCAAACCCGGCGAGGAGAAAACCATTTCTTTTAAAGCGCTGCATCCCGGAGTTTATCTCTACCATTGCGCCAGTCCCAATATCCCCTCGCACATCACCAATGGCCTGTATGGACTGATCGTGATTGACCCTGAAGACGGATGGCCGCAGGTGGACCGGGAATTTTATGTCGTTCAAGGTGAATTTTATACCCAGGGCGGAGTCGGGGAAAAAGGCTTTCAGGAATTTGCCCCTGCCAAAATGATGGCCGAGCAACCAGAGTATATAGTCTGGAACGGCAGGGTGAAATCCCTTACCGGCGATAAATCCCTGCAGGCCGAACAAGGGGAAAACATCCGCATATTCCTTGGCAATGGCGGGGTTGCCAAAATATCCAATTTTCACATGATCGGAGAAATTTTTGATAAAGTGTATCCGGAAGGGACGTTCGGTCACTCTCATCCCTCGGTTCAGACCACAATGATTCCTGCCGGAGGCGCGGCCATCGCCGAACTAAAGCTGGAAAATTCGGGAACCTATATTCTGGTCGATCATGCTTTGTCCCGGCTGGACCGGGGTTCCTACGGATTTTTGGAGGTCCGGGGCAACCCGGTACCGGAACTATTACAGGCCAAGTAAACCAGGAATGCTTAAATGAACAAAGTGGGGACGATTCAATCCATCAATATCGGCAAACCCAGCCAGGTATCGCTGGCCAATGACCGCAAGCTATTTTCCGGCATCCAGAAACAGCCCGTAAAGGAAAAAGTCTATCTCGACACGCTGGGATTCAAGGGAGACGGGGTGGCGGACCCGCGACATCACGGCGGCGAAGACAAGGCGGTGTGCGTTTATTGCATCGACCATTTTCCTTTTTGGGAAAAAGAACTCAAGCGCAAATTACCGATCGGCATATTCGGCGAAAACCTGAGTGTCACCGGACTGAATGAAACCAAAGTACACATTGGCGACATCTTCCGCATCGGCGAAGCCGAAGTGCAATGCTCGCAACCCCGGCAACCTTGTCATAAACTGAACAAAGTATTTGACCTGCAGGCAATGGCCTGCCGGGTGCAAACCTCGGGATTCAGCGGTTATTATCTACGAGTGATTAAACCGGGTTGGGTGGAACCGGGAGCGAAAATATTTCTAATTGAGAAGGGCGAAAAGCAAATTTCCATTGAGGCGGCCAATGACCTGATGCACAAAAATAAATCGGATGTGGATGGAATCCAAGCAATCCTTTCTGTTGACGCGCTTTCGGATAGCTGGCGGCAAACCTTTCAAAACCGTTTGGATAAAAAAGCTCCGGTGAATGAGCAATTGCGTTTGAAAGGGGTTTAGCGAGGATGAATTCCGGGAAAGCCCTCAACCCGCCGCTTTCATTGGACCAGTGGGTGAAATGGTTCAAAAAAGAACTGGCGCCAGCGGATATGGACAATGGCTGTATCCTGGCTTACCTGCATCATTTTGCCGATTTGGGCATTCTCAAAGCTTCCAGTGAAGATCATTGGGATCTTGCTGAAATTGATTCGGGTCCATTATCCCCTTCCATCGCGGCAAAAGTTCGAAGTCAATTGATGGCTTTGAGCCTTGGGGAATCTGGATTCTCCATCGCTCACTTTTTGGGTCAGACTCCCAAAGACCCTTTCCCGCCTGCCACGAAACAAACGCAACAGGAGAAAACGATCCATCCGGAGCGGGCTTCCGATCTCAGCAATCTGCAGATCGTTAAAAAGGTGGGCCGGCAGTTGCAACCCTTTCTGGAACTGGAAAAAAATATGCTGTCGATTTTGCAAGGCTCCTACACGAGCAAAGAGGACGCCCGAAAAATATTTTCCTATATTCTCAATCGGACTCAGGGAAAGGCCGCGCCGAAAAAATGGGAACAATTGAGTCGCAAGCGGCATCGATAACTTTCCGGTTTTCTGACGATCTTTAAGTTTTACACGCCTGTTTTCTTTTTTATACCTCCTTTTTTTCTTTCGGAATATAATTTGACAGCCAAGATCGGGCTCTTATGCTTTGACTCAAGAGTGCGAATGGTTGATAATTTTAAATAAAAGATAGGCTCTAAAATTTCAACAACCCTTCCCTGAGAATTATTGCGCGTAGACGTAATGAATAACGAAACCGAAAGTAACCAAACCCCTAACGGCTCCTATCGTGATCCCGATCCAGAGGAAACTCAGGAGTGGGTGGATTCACTGGATTATCTTTTAAAGGAGGTCGGACCGGACCGAGCGGTCTTTATTCTCCAGCGGCTTCAGGAAGAGATGACGAATTCCGGACATCCTCTGCCTTTTACAGCCAATACTCCTTACATCAATACAATTCCCAGCGACCCCAAAATCTCTTATCCTGGAAATATTGAAGTTGAAAAACGCATACGCAGTTTGGTGCGTTGGAACGCCATGGCCATGGTCGTGCGCGCGAACCGGGTGTGTCCTGGCATCGGCGGCCACATTTCCACGTTTGCCTCTTTGGCCATGCTGCTGGATGTGGGATTCAACCACTTTTTTCAGGGGCCGGGCAACGGGTTTTCGGGGGATCAAATTTATTTTCAGGGCCACGCTTCACCAGGGATTTACGCCCGCGCATTTCTGGAGGGAAGACTTTCGGAAAAACAGCTCGAAAATTTCCGTAGAGAGTTGCAACCGGAAGGGGGGTTGTCTTCCTATCCCCATCCATGGTTGATGCCGGAGTTCTGGCAATTCCCCACGGTCTCCATGGGGCTAGGACCTATCATGGGGATCTACCAGGCCCGGTTCAACCGTTATCTTCAGCAACGCGGTTTGCTGGACACTTCTCAATCGAAAGTCTGGGTGTTCGTCGGCGATGGTGAAACGGACGAGCCGGAAAGTATGGGCAGTTTGACGCTACCCGCCAGGGAAAAACTCGATAATCTTATTTTCGTGGTGAACTGCAACCTGCAACGTTTGGATGGTCCGGTGCGGGGAAACGGCAAAATCATTCAGGAGTTGGAAGCGGCCTTTCGCGGAGCTGGATGGAATGTCATCAAACTGATTTGGGGCAAGGATTGGGACCCTTTACTGGAAAAAGATAAAAACGGTCTGTTGCGCAAGAGAATGCAAGCCGTCGTGGACGGCTGGTACCAGAAATACAGTACCGAAAACGGCGAATTCATCCGCAAACATTTTTTTGGGGCGCATCCCGAATTGTTACAAATGGTGGAACATCTCACCGATGAAAATCTCGAGCGCATGCGGCGCGGCGGCCACGATCTGGAAAAAATTTTTGCCGCATATCACGCGGCGGTTCATCACCAGGGGGGTCCCACCGTCATTCTGGCTAAAACCATTAAAGGCTATGGATTGGGAGAAGCCGGTGAAGGGCGCAACGTGACCCACCAGCAAAAAAAATTAAATGAAAATGAATTGCTTGAATTCCGTTCGCGGCTGGGGATTGACATTGAAAACGGAAAAGTAGCGGAAGCGCCTTTTTACAAGCCTAATGACGACAGCGAAGAAATCAAGTATCTGAAAGAACACAGGAAAAAACTGGGGGGGTATTTGCCCGTTAGAAATCCCAGGAAAGCGCCTGCCCTAAAAGCTCCCGGAGATGATTTGTTCCAGGAATTCTTCGAAGGATCAGGGGAGCGGGAAGTGTCCACGACCATGGCGTTTGTCCAGATTTTCAATCGTCTGCTGAGAAACAAGGAAATCGGCAAATCAATCGTGCCCATTGTGCCGGACGAAGCCAGGACGTTCGGCATGGAGGCCTTGTTCCGTCAATATGGCATCTACGCCAGTCAAGGTCAGCTTTACGAACCGGTGGATTCCAAACAGCTTTTATACTACAAGGAGGCCAAAGACGGACAAATCCTGGAAGAGGGGATCAACGAAGCAGGTTCGATGGCTTCTTTTATCGCCGCGGGAACCGCTTACGCCACGCATGGAATCAACACCATTCCCTTCTTTATTTTTTATTCGATGTTCGGATTTCAACGTATCGGGGATTTGATCTGGGCCGCCGGGGATATGCGAACCAAAGGGTTTCTATTGGGAGGGACTTCGGGACGCACCACTTTAAATGGCGAAGGTCTTCAACATCAGGACGGGCACAGCCATCTGCTGGCAACAACGGTTCCCAATCTGATGGCTTATGATCCCGCGTTTGCTTACGAGATCGCGGTGATCGTTCAGGATGGCATCAAACGCATGTATGAGGAGCAGGAGGATATTTTTTATTACATCACACTGGGCAATGAAAATTACGCTATGCCCGAAATGTCAGATAAGATTCGTGAAGGCATTCTGAAGGGGATTTATAAATTCAAAACCGGTCCCAAAGACAAAAAGATGATGCAGGCGCATCTGTTTGGAAGCGGCAGTCTGATTAACGAAGCTCTGCGTGCGCAGACAATTTTAGCGGAGCGTTACAACATTTCCGCCGATGTCTGGAGTGTCACCAGCTACAAGGAACTGAGACGGGACGCTCTGGAAACGCAACGCTGGAATCGACTGCACCCATTGAAGCCCGCCAAACTCTCCTGTATCGAATCGGTTTTGAAAAAAGAGGACGGACCGTTTATCGCGGTGAGCGACTTTATGAAACTGGTGGCGGAACAAATAGCCCCCTGGGTTCCTGGCGGATTGACGGTTTTGGGGACCGATGGATTCGGCAGGAGTGATTCCCGCGACGCTCTGCGGCGGTTTTTTGAGGTGGATGCGGAATGGATCGTGCTCGCCACCTTGGAAGCTCTTTGTAAGCGGGGACAGATTGATGCCAAACAGGTGCAACAGGCGATTGAGGACCTTGAGATCGATCCGGAAAAAAGGAGCCCCGTGCGGTCATGAGCGAAAAAATCGTATTACCGGAATTGGGCGATGGCATCGAAACAGCCGATGTCGTGAACCTTCTGGTTTCCAAGGGCGACGCGGTTGAAAAAGATTCGGTTCTTTTCGAATTGGAAACCGAGAAAGCCGTGGTCGAATTTCCTTCTCCGCAGGCCGGACGTATAGCAGAGATTCATATCAAGAAGGGGGATACGGTCAAAGTCGGGCAGCTCCTATTTACCCTTGAGACGGATGGAGAACAAAAGGAACCACAAGAGAAAGAAAGGGAAAAGAAGCCAGAGGAAAAATCAGAAGAGAAGAAAAAACAACCTGAAGAAAAACTGGAGGAGAAAAAGGAAGACCTAAAGGAACCGGAAGAAGCCGAGAAGGTTTTGAAAGAAAAAGAAACCACTGCGGAAAGCGTTGAAAAATCTGAGTCCAAAGCGGAACCTGAAAAGAAACCTTCCTCCGAATCCGCTAATGAATCTGCGGAGGATTTATTGCCCGCAGGCCCCGCAACCAGAAAACTTGCCAGGGAATTAGGGATTGAGCTTTCCGCAGTCCAGGGAACGGCAAGAGGCGGGCGCATCACCCTGGACGATGTCAAATCGTATGTCAAACAACGCCTTGCATCTGCCCCCGCTTCGGAGAAGGCCCAGGTTGCGGAATTGCCCGATTTTTCCAAATGGGGACCTGTTGAGCGAAAACCTTTGTCTTCCCTGCGTAAAAAAGTGGCGGAAAATCTCAGCGCCGCATGGCCCACGGTTCCTCTGGTCACTCAGTTCGACGAAGCGGATATCACCGAACTGGAAAAAATGCGCAAGAAGAATGTGGATTATGTTAAAGAAAAGGGCGGCAAATTGACCATCACCGTCTTTGTCCTGAAAGCCGTTGTCGCAGCCTTAAAGGCATTTCCTCAATTCAACGCCAGTCTGGATATCAATAAAGGCGAACTTGTTTATAAGCAATATTTCAATATCGGCGTGGCGGTCGACACTGAAGCGGGATTGATCGTTCCGGTGATTAAAAATGTGGACGACAAGAGCTTTACCGAGTTGGCCGTCGAGTTGACCGAATTGTCCAAAAAAGCCAGAGACCGAAAAGTGTCGCTGGAGGAATTGCGCGGCGGGAATATTTCCGTTTCCAATCTTGGCGGCATCGGCGGAACCGGGTTCACTCCGCTGGTGAGCCCGCCTGATGTGGCCGTGATAGGTCTTTCCCGCAGCAAATGGGTTCCCGTTTGGCGTGAGGATAAAGTAAAAGCAAGGTTAATCATGCCGTTCAGCGTTTCCTACGATCACCGGGTTGTGGATGGCGCCGATGGAGTTAAATTCTCACGCTTCCTGGCCCACGAGCTGGAAACATTCCAGGAACTGCTTCTTGAAGGATAAACGGGGAACATTTCATGAGTGAAAAAAATATTTTAGTCTTGGGAGGCGGACCGGGAGGGTACGCCGCGGCGTTTCTGGCGGCGGATGCGGGCATGAACGTCACTTTGGTGGATGCGGACTCCAAGCCGGGCGGGGTTTGTCTGCACCGGGGGTGCATCCCGTCTAAAACGCTTCTGCATTTGGCGCGGTTGATTCAGGAAACCCGTGCAGCCAAAAACTGGGGCATCACCTTTGCCGAACCTGAAATCGACCTCGATAAAATCCGTCAATGGAAGAATCAGGTCACGGACAAACTCGCCAACGGCCTGACGATGTTGTGCAAACAGCGGGAAGTCAAGTTTGTGAGCGGCAAGGGGGTTTTTCAGGACTCTAATACGGTCGTGGTCTCCGGTAAGGATGAAATCCGTTTCGATCATTGCATTCTTGCAGTCGGCTCCGTGCCTATCCGTCCACAAATTTTTTCAGGTTCCAGCCCCAGAATCATGGATTCGACTTCGGCGCTGGAAATGGAGGAAATCCCAAAGCGGATCTTGATCGTGGGCGGAGGATATATCGGCCTGGAGATGGGAACGGTTTATGCCGCTTTGGGCAGTCGCGTCACCGTGGTCGAGATGATGGAGGGATTACTTCCGGGAGTGGACAAGGATTTAGTCAGGCCATTGCATCTCAGATTAAAAAAGCAGTTTGAAGCTATTTATCTCAATACAAAGGTGACATCGGTGCAGGCTGGAGATTCCGGCGTTGAGGTTCAATTCGAGGGCGAGGTCGAAGATAAGGCGCAATCCTATGACCGCCTGCTGATTTCCGTGGGCCGCCAGCCCAATTCACAGGGCATCGGACTGGAAAATACCAAAGTCACGTTGGATGATAAAGGGTTTGTGCAAATCGATGCTTCGCAGAAAACCTCGGACCCGGCCATTCTGGCCATCGGCGATGTCGTGGGCGGGGCCATGCTGGCCCACAAGGCATCGGCTGAAGGACGGGTCGCGGTGGAAATCCTCGCTGGAGAAAATGCAAGGTTCGATCACCGCGCTATCCCTGCCGTGGTGTTCACCGATCCTGAGATTGCCTGGGCGGGAATCACCGAAACCGAAGCCGGAGAAAAAAGTGTCCCTATCAAAATTGCGAAGTTCCCCTGGGGCGCATCCGGCAGAGCGCAGACTCTTGGCCGTTCAGATGGACTGACGAAACTGATTCTCGATCCGGAAACGGAGCGTATTCTGGGGGTCGGCATCGCGGGGCCTGGAGCGGGAGAGTTGATCGGTGAAGGCGTCCTGGCCATTGAAATGGGCGCGGTAGCCAAAGATCTGGCTTCTTCCATTCATCCGCACCCGACGCTTTCGGAAACTCTGATGGAAGCGGCGGAAGTTTTCTACGGAAACTCCATCCATCTGCATCAGAAGAAACCTGGAAGCGCAAAAAAACCTTAGATATCGATGATGTCGTCGTCTCTTGCCGATGGCCGATTAAAAGGTCTGGGCTGGGGGATGTCCCGCTTTTGCTCCGGAACAATTTTCCCCTGAGCTTTTTGGAACAGGTTGATGACGAACAAAACCGCCCCGGCAGCCAGGAAGATTAAAAATATCGTGAAGGCGAAAAAGAATAAAAGGGAGAGCACCAGAAGCGTTCCTAAAATGAAAGAAACTTTGCTTCTGAGCGGTATTTTCGAATTTGCGTTGGTGAATTGATAGTATTGCATTCTTTATCCGATCTTGCTGGAAACGGTTTTTAATGGATTCCAGATTTGTTATGATAGGGTATGGCTGATCTACCTTTTATCATTCTACCTTGCCCCAGCTGCCAAGTCAAAAACCGGGTTAAAAGCTACAGTGCGGGAAAGGTCCCTGTCTGCGCCAAATGCAAAACTCCGCTGGTAGCAGAGGATGAAAACGACATTCACGCAAAATACGGTCAAAACCTCAACAACTTCTTTGACCTGCCGGATATCGGCTTACGGTCCGATTCGGGTAAATAAAATAACAATTTAAAGTTCAGGAGTTAAAGTTAAATCTTATGGAAGAAACGAAAATCATTGACAGCATCTTAAAAGAAAAACTGGGCGCCCTGCACGTCGATATTCTTGATGAAAGCCACTTGCATCGCGGTCATAAAGCCGCAGGCGGGGGAGGGCATTACAGCGTGACGGTGGTTTCCCCACAATTTGAGAACGTCAACTCGCTGGATCAGCGCCGTCTGGTCTACTCCGCCCTCGACCAACAGATCAACGGCACACCAAAACTCATCCACGCCATCCAGATAAAAACCCTGACTCCGGCTCAGTGGGAGGAAGTCAAAGCGGGTTGAATGTCTTCACATTGTTTCCACCTTTGTATTAATCGGCATTCGATCTGACAGACAGTGTCAGACGTTCTTGAATCCGGATAGGCTGCTATCGGCCAAAAGTGGACAGGGCGAAATGTTTGTGTGCTTTATTTACGAGGACGATACGCCATCTTCATGTAGACATCTCCTTGTCGCAACTCATCCAACATTTGGTTAAGACGCTTTTCAACAGTTTCAGGACGCTTTGCCCGAGCAATCCACCCGAGATAGTCGTTACGTTGGTACCTGGGACGCACGTTATAGACTTCAGTCAGGTCCTCCTTAGCTAGCGCTTTCTTTACGAAATCGGGCATGGGGTTCGTTGGGCGTGCTGGCATCTTCGCTAAGTTTCCACCGGAGCTTAGTGTCTAAAGTATGATCAATTTTGCAAATAATTCAAGTTAAGCGGAAACATGACTTTCCGTTCAGGTTCGAATCCGGTTATTCGAGACCAGATACTGTCTACTAGATAAAGTCTGAGGTATTGCAACTTACTGCCGGTAGATTTCCAGTTCTTCGCAGTTTTTGAGATTTTCCGATTCGGTCAACGCTTTGTAGCCTTCATCGCCGAACTGGTTTTTGTAAAGATCCAGTTTGATGTATTTTTTGCTGTGAACCGACTCGGCGAAAGCTTTAGCGCCGACATCGCCAATGGAATTGCCAAACATGGTCAGGTCGCTGAGCTTGGGGAATTTGTCCGAGTTGGCGATGGCAATGGCCCCATCATCGCCAATATCGTTGTGATTCAGGTTGAGATGCTCCAGATTCCCTAAATATGGCGACTCGGCCAACGCTTCCGCACCTTCGTCACTGGCCTGGTTTCCCGGCAATACCAGCTTTTTTACCGTGGCGAGAGAGGGACTCTGCGCCAGCCGCATGATACCGCGCACACCAAGATATTTTTCCCGCAAGGTCAAGACTTCTCCATCCGGTGTCAGATTCTCTTTGATTAAATCTTCTATCTTCGCCATGATCCTCTCCTGATATTTTAGCAACCGTTCATACGGGTGGTTTATTGTTTGAATGCAGGTATTTTAGCAGATTGGCTGAATTGGGGGGTGGATTTATTGCCGATAAAAATAAAAGCCGTCCCCTTAAAGGGGGCGGCTTTTTTACCAATTTAAGCAGAGTTTAAACCCTTAAAGCAGGGGATCGAGAAACAACCCCTCTGTTTTCCACTTCTCTATGTCTTCCTTGGTGGGAATCGGAGGCACGGGCCTTTTTTCGGCTCTCTTGTCCAACGGATCGTGGAAGGTACGAGCATAGGCTTCGGCCTTCCAAAGGTAAAGATGCGGGAAGATGGTGCCCCAAGGAGCCATTGGGGTTCCTTCAACGCCTCGAGTCACCCGTTTGTACCACAATCCATCCGGCCAATCCTTCATTTGAACGCCGGGAAGGTGGTCGGGCATTTTATCTGTATCGGGTTGGTTCTCATTGCGGAAGTCCAACGCTCCGGTCATCATCGGAATGCCGTCCTTGCCGTGGCACACAGCGCAGTTCAGTCCCTCCGTCGCCGGTTCCAAACCTTCAAAAACTATTTTCCCTTCTTCCAGAATTTTAGGATCGTCCCACCAGGTCCATTGATCGGGGAATTTCCCCTCCACCGGCATATGGGTCGGGTCGCGCATGGTCTTTAAGTAAGAAACCAGGGCCGCCAATTCATCTTCACTCAAATCTTCGTCATAATAAGTCGGCATGGCTTTTTTGGATTTGGGGTCCTCAAAACCTGGAGATTGTGTCTTCCTGGGTTCCAATATCTGTTCTTTGATGTAATCCTCGGAATAAAGCCCGATCTGTTTGGTGCCCAGGTTGGGCCCACGGTCCGAGTTGCCTTCCCAGAAGACTTTATGGCAGTTGAAACATTTATTTTGCTCAAACACTTCTCTGCCCGCTGCAATGACTTCTGGCCCCGCCAATCCGCTCAATTTTACCGGAGGTCTATTGAGTTTTTCTATTTCATGGGCCGGATCAAATTGAGGCAGCTGTGCGGTGATGACAATAAACAAAACCGAGGCGAAGGCATAAGTCCCGATCAACCGGATGACAGCATGGAACTGACCTTTTTCCGGCTTCATGGTGCGTAAATCCAGCAATACGAAATAGAACAAACCCACCAGGGCAAAGGCCACAAATTCAATTTGCCACCAGATCGGAAACCCGGCTTGCCCCGCCACGACCCAGATGATCGCCGCAATCACAATGATGACCGGAATTTTGATTTTTAAATTCTGAAAGAGGCTTTTTTCTTTGAGTTCGGTTTTGGGGATGGCAAGAAGCAGGGCATACACCATCGTCACCAGCACAATGCCGGCTAATCTCTGGAGAAGCACCGGGGCAAGACCCGCTGCTGCGCCGCCGAACCAGATAATCGCAACAGCAATCAGCGATATGGGAACAATTTTAACCGCCTTTTGCTTAAACGTTTTTTCTTGCATTCCTTCGCTCCTGAATGGTTATTCCGCCATTTGTGGCGCGGTTTGAGCAGGTATACTCTCAGACTTTTTCTTCGATTTTGGATATTTGATCGCGAGCCATATGGTCGCGGTCATGATGATAAAGAACGTCCACACGATGGTGGTGACATGGAAGCCGGATTCCGCCAACGTCGGGGCAAATTTCTCCGGCGTCACGTCTTTAAATACTTTATAGACGTGCCAGTTCATCCGGGACAATTCGCGAATGGTTCCCATCCAGCTCATCAGCCAGATGTCGGCAAATCCCAGGAAGATGAGCACGTAAATTCCCAGCGGGTTGATTTTCCCGTAATGCACTTTCCCGGTTTTAGTGGCAATCGTATAAAAAATGTAGTTGATGAATGTCACGGTGACCAGGGCAAACGCCGCCGTATTTTTGGATATCATGAGCGCTAAAAATGCGAGGTTATCCGGCAGTACCATATCCGGATTCATTCCCGGTTCCGGCATCATCGTGGCGAAAAAGCGCCGCGGCGTGAACCAGATGGTCGCCGATATCACGATCAGTATGAAACCAAATTTCATCGCCGGGAAAAACCGTTGCGCATTCTCGATGCGCTTCATACTCACCCACATATAGATATTACTGGCGCTGAACATGGTGCCTACGAGTAGCCCCTGAACCAGCATGAACATGGATTCGCGGTCGGACATGATGTACATGCCGATGGTGGCGTCGTATTCATAAATTTCGCGGACGTAGATGTAACCCATCGCCGGCAGGGGAATCATGATCGCCACGCCAATGTTATTGCCCATGTAGCCAACCCAGTCGTAATATTCCTTCTCTTCGCGTTTATTGGACCATAGGTACATATACGCGCCGATGACGCCCACCATGTAGCCGCCAAACGTGCCATTGCCCACGAGACGGTGATAGTTGAGCGGCATCCAGGTGGACGTGGCGATCTTCGACCATTCGCCCATGTTCGCCAGCTCATCGAGTGGTTTCGGCGGCGTCTGCATGAAGGTCGCCGGGCCGTCCAGAGCGCAAAGCAGGGTCAATCCCAGAATGTTCAGGAAAACGCCGCAAACGATGTGGCGGCCTTTTTTATTCGCCTGATTGAGCGGGTCCCAGGAGTACACGTAAATGTACATCACAATGGTTTCGAGGATAAACAGGGTCGGATAAGCCACCAGGAACAGAACCGGGAAATTTGCCACCAGATAGGTGATGAAATCCTGATACAGCACCAGCATGACGAACAGGAACAATCCGCCAGTGAGAGCGGTGAAGCTGTAACACATGCCGATGACTTTGGTGATCTCGTGCGCCAGCCGCTCGAACTTAAAGTCGGACTTGGCGAACATGATCATATTGGAAAGCACCCCGCCGACCACGCCGTTGATGATCGCAAGGATGACGCCTGAAACCTCTATGTGCTCGACAGGGGTCAATGGAATCGCGATCACGGTGCCGAAGATACCGCCGACAACCGCCGCGGCTTTGACATTCATCAACCGGTGGAAATAATTCAGGAAACTGACGATCAAGGCAGCAAAGGCACACGCCCACAATCCATAGAGAACGCCGTGATGAATACCGACTATGATTTCACCGGTGATGCCGATGACCACCCCGATCAGGATGCCAAGAAAAACATTGGCCAGGATGATGGCTTTACGCACTCCCTGAGTTCGCCTCGCACCCATAACCTCCATGATGACGACGAACATGGGACATCCCAGAATAAAGGAGGCGAATAAGATGTGCAGCTGAGCCGCCGCCCAGGTGAATTTTCGGTTGCTCAACCCCATAAAGGAATAGGGCTCAAACTCGTGATCCTTGGCGGGACCGATGTCGGTCAGATAAGATAAATCTTCTTCCTCTTCACCTTCCGCGGCTTCGCCTTCTTCTCCCTCGGCGGAGGCTTCTTCATCGCCGCCTTCCTCTTCACCTTCCTCCTCTTCCTCAAACTCATCAAATTCTTCGAACTCATCGTCCTGCGCAAGCGCGGAAGAAGGACCCCAAATTCCTGAAATCGAGGAAACGGGTTGCGGCGCCAGATGGGCCAGGCCGTAAACAAAAAGCAGGACCAATATGATTTTAAAGAGAAGCGGTTTGTTTTGCAGGGTACGAGAACTGTCCATCAGGGCTCCCTCTACTGCCAAGGATTGGAGGATTATGACCTTTTACTAAAATGCCTGCAGGTATTACTTAAATAGGCGAAAAACCCCAAGGTTAAGGTCGATCGCCTCAGGGTTTATATGTATTTTTATGGGCCTAAAAACTCAAACAATCGTCATTCTAACTGTAATATGCATCACAGTTTTCAAAAGAATGTAGAGAAATATCATACGGGTTTTGCAAAGTCAAGAAAATTCAAGCCCAATAAAAATGGTTAGTTTCCTGATTTTGCAGGGGCTGCGGCAGAATAGGAGAATGACGGGGATTACCCTGATTGAGAGTCGTTTTTCGAGATCGGAGGGGCAGGGGAAGGCTCAAAAGGCATGATCAACATGCCGAATCCCATGGCGGAAAAAAATACGGACAGGAGGCCGACAAATATCTGCGGCCATTCAGCGGTGATGCTTTGAACAGAATAGACAAATAAAACGCCTCCCAGTAGTAAACTGATTAAGCCAATGAGACGAATTTTCCATCTACGCATTATTGATATCGGCTGATTCCAGCGCCTTTTTTTTGCGGGCAATTAATATTAAATTTCGTATATAAATAACGGAACCCACGCTTTGCCCCAAAATAAATACCGGGTCCTGCCGGTGAATTGAATAGGTCAGCAATATCAAACTGCCGCCGATACTGAAGTACCAGAAGGGCAGGGGGATGATGCTTTCGCCGCGTTTTTCAGAAACGATCCACTGGATCAGAAACCGCATGAAAAAACAGCCTTGTCCGACCAAGCCGATGACTATCCAATGACTTGCGGTCATCTAATCCTCCTCGATAATATCATAATTCATTCTCCTTTTTTTCAGCCAGCGGACCGCCATCAAATCCTCGAACGAAGACACAAGGCGGTTTCTGATATTGTATTTGGATTGTCCGTGCAGACGCGGATGATGGCTGACCTTCACCTCGGCAACTTTAAACCCTTCCATTTTCATCAAGGTCGGCAAAAACCGGTGCATGCCGTTGAAATAGAAAATCCGGTCGAAACACTCCTTGCGGAAGGCCTTGAGAGAGCAACCCGTGTCGGCAATGGTTTCTTCGCTCAATTGATTGCGCACCGCGTTGGCTATTTTTGAGGAGACTTTTTTGATCCACGGGTCGTTGCGCTCATGCCGCCAACCGCAAACCACATCAAACTCATCCATTTTCGCAAGCAATAGGGGAATATCCGCAGGATCGTTCTGCAGGTCCGCATCCATCGTGACGATGATTTTTCCCTTGGCCGCGCGGAACCCGGCGGCGAACGCGGCGGATTGCCCTGAATTTTTGCGAAAGCGGATCAAGCGCAGATGCGAATTCTGCTCCTGCAGGGTTCGCACCAGCGTGCCGCTGCCATCGAGGCTACCGTCGTCAATGAAAATCACCTCGTATTTCAAATTTAACTTCGGCAGATGCTGATTCAAGGCATCTTCAAGGTGAGTCAGGTTTTCCCTCTCATTGAAAATGGGGATCACCACGGAAAGGTCGAGAGAATGTTCGGACAGCGCAGATGTGCTCATTGAATGTTAGAAGAAAGGTTGCTGGGTTTGAATTCAGGAGATGGATTGAGCGGCGAGTTGACCACAGGCTCCCATTATATCGCTTCCCCGGTTTTTACGGATAAAAACAGAATAATGTTGAGACATCAAGTAATTTTGAAAGGAGAATATTCTTTCCTGCGGCGGCGGTCGGTAATCGCTTGAAACATGTGCGTTGTAAGGAATCAAATTAATTTTGCTGGGTATGCCGCGTAACAGCCGCGCCAGGCGCTTGGCATCGTCATCGGTGTCGTTGATGCCTTCGAGGAGCACATATTCAAAAGTCAATCTGCGGGTCGGCTTTAACGGATAATTTCTTAAAGCTTGCATGAGAACTTCTATGGGATATTTTTTATTGATGGGCATGATGGTATCGCGGATTTCATCGACGGTGGCGTTCAATGAAATTGCGAGGTTGACGTGCAGGTTTTCTGTCTGGAAATCTTTTATCTTATCCACCAGCCCGGATGTGGACAGGGTGACACGGCGGGTGGACAACCGCATGGCTTCCGGCGATACCATGAGACGCACGGCGTCTACCAGAGGGCGGTAGTTGTCCAGCGGTTCCCCCATTCCCATGATGACGATGTTGGTGACCTGGTCTGCCTCGGGCGTGTCTTCATTCACTTTAATTATTTGGCCGATGATTTCCCCGGCGGTTAAATTCCGCTTCAATCCCATAGACGCTGTATTGCAGAAGGAACAAGCCAGACGGCAGCCGACCTGAGTGGAAATGCAAAGCGTGTTTCTGTCTTTCGCCGGCATCCACACGCTTTCAATGGCAGAACCGTCTTCCAATTCAAACAGATATTTGATGGACCCGTCACTGGAAGGATGCTTTTCCCGAATGCTTGGCAGGGAAAAGCAAAACGTTTCCTGCAAACGCGCGCGCAACGATTTGGAAAGGTTCGTCATCAGCGCAAAATCCCGCACGCCGCGATGGTACACCCAGGTAAAAACCTGATGAACGCGGTAAGGTTGCACATCCCATTCGGAAAAAGTTTGTTTTAAATTGGCTTCTGAAACGCCGAGGAAATTTTCCATTTGAAATTCAAATTTAAAAGAGTAATATCAACTTAACAATTTGATTTAACCCATTTGGGGTTAAATGGGTTATTCGATTCTTGTAGGTTCTTGGAGGAGGCCGACAGGGTATCAATGCGTAGTGCTCTCTCCTTTGCTGTCCACAGCCACCTGCATTTATTCCAATTCAGTTCTGCTTTAATTTTCCTTCGCAAGAAGGGTTTGGCCTGTCATTTTAAATCGGCACCTCAGCCAACCATTTTCATAATAAAGCCTTAATGAGAAACAATCTTACCACAACGAATCTTTCCCGATGTTACAAGGTTTTGAAGGTTTCTCCCAATGTGAAATGGGAGGTGGTTAAAAAATCCTACCATTCTTTGGCGAAACGATATCATCCGGACCTGAATCCCAGAAACCGGGCTTACGAAGAAAAAATTAAAGAACTGACACGGGCTTTTAAAGTTCTGGAATCTCACTACCGGTATCAGGAAAAAGAAGACGCCGGGAAAAGGACCGCCTCTCCTGAGGAGGAGGCTCTAAAAGCAATCGAGTCCTTGAATTTCCTCTCGGTTAAAGAAGAAACTATTCAGGCGATTCCGGTAGAAACCGTCTCTCCGGAACCTGATTTTGGTCTATCGAAGAGCCAGGAAAACGATTGGAAAACAAAGTTTCAAACCGCACTTCATAAACTCGAAAAAAAATGGTTTCTGCTGGATGTGCAAAAAAACGTCCGGGTCGATCCTGCAACCGCCGTTCATGGCGGCACGATCCGCATGCGCAGCCGCAAAGAGTCGTTTCTGGTAAAAATCCCGTCCGGCTCCTGGACCCGGATGGTTCTTCGCATCGCTGAAAAGGGGGAGTCCAGCCTGTTTGGCAGAAAACGCGGAGACCTTCTCTTGAATATCCAGGTGGTGCGGTCGAATCAGATCGATCCCGGCGAGCTGATGTTTTATTACGAGATGAAAGTCTCAAGAGAACAGATTAAAAATTCCCGTGTCATGACTCTGGAATCCGTTCACGGCCCAATCAAGTTCGTTCTGCCGCGTAACACCCGCGAAGGACAAAATTTTGTTCTGAAGTCAAAACCCAAAAGCAATGCATCCGCCTCTTCTTCGAGCCACGTGGTGACCATTCGCTTGACGTAGCTGAAGTTGAATCAACTCTTGAGATAATATTCCCAGAACGTATACGCCAACACCCCGCCACTGGACAGACAAATCACCAGAGTACTTCCGTATAAGCCCCAAATGGGAGCGGAGACTTCCATCCCCCTTCTTTTTATCCACCAGACGATCTCAATCAACAAGGCCAAAACCGCGCAAACAAGAGCGGCGGCGGTCATTCCCGTGATGAACCGGCTGAGAACGACATCCGGGTTTAAATGGTTGAGAACGGCGACGGACCACACCAACGGAACCATGCTCAAAAAGAAACCGGCAAATGCCAGCCGGTATTCGGGTTGCTTGTGGCCCAATTGAAAACGAATGCCGAGAAATAACAAGCCTGCCAGAATAATCATGAAAAAATTATTCATGATGTTTTTATCGGACTGTTCCTTGCGGATGAAGTTCAGGGCGCCCAGCACATAGCGGGATACTTCGATGTCATCCATCTCGTAATATCCGCCTTGCTTGGAATCATACGCAAACACCCTGGCGGTGGTGGATTCGGCAGGCAGCGAAATGGCGCGGTAGCCATCTTTGTTGGCGGCCTCAATTTCCATGTAGACAATGCCGGTGTGGTATTCGAGATTGAATTTGCTCATTTCCGTCATATTTTTCGCGTAGCGGCCATTCTCCGCCTTGAATTTTTCCTGAATTTCCATGAGATCGGTCAGGGCTTTGCGGGCCTGAACGTCGGCATCGTGTTCAAAAATCTGGAAACAGGCGGATGTAAAAATTAGAAGGCTGAGTGAAAATAGTAAACGGATCGTGTTAAACTTCGTCATGCAGGCTTTGAACCCTAATTTATTGATTTGAAAGGTGCAAGGTATAGCACAGTCGCGGCGGCCACGCAAGAGGACTTCCGGTGCTTCTGGCGGTGTTGATGACTGATTATACGGATTCTAAAACAAATTTCTATCGGTTCCTGAATAATGACCCCTCATTCTATTTTAAAAAACGTCAAATTCGTCACTGGCAATCCGAATAAGGTCCGCGAGGCCCAGGAAATCCTGGGAGTGGACCTTGAGCAGGTCGATCTCCCTGATTTGCACGAAATCCAGACCTATCAGGTGGAAGTCATTGTCGAGCAAAAGGTCCGGCAGGCCTACGAGGCTCTGAAATGCCCCGTCATGGTCGAAGATTCCGGTCTGGTGTTTGCGGCCTGGAACGGTCTCCCCGGCGCTTTGGTCAAATGGTTCGAGGTCACCACAGGCTGTGAAGGGATGGTGAAAATGCTCGAAACATTTTCGGACAAAACGGCCTTCGCCCAATGTTATGTCGGACTCCACGATGGTAAGGATGTAAAAATCGCCAAAGGTGAGGTGCAGGGCAGGGTGGCGGATCAGTTACGCGGAAGCAACGGGTTCGGCTGGGACGTTTTATTCATTCCAGACGGTCACGACCGGACCTACGCCCAAATGCAGGCTCAGGAAAAAAACGCCATCTCCCACCGCAAAAGAGCCTTCGAAGCGTTGAAAGCGATGCTTTGAAGCTGTAAAAATCAGGAATCCACTCTTGCCAACATATTTTGATAGAGACTTCTCATCCACTTGTAATACGAATCCAGCTTCTTATAGGCTGAGTCCGCCGAATCCCCCTTCAGTTTTTGCGAAACCTGGCTGTAGGCGGCACCCATTTCCTGCCAGTCGGTCTTGTCGCTGGCGCATCCATTCGCCGCCGCCCATTGCCAGCACTCTTCCCAAGACTCGCAGGGCTGACCTTTTTCCGCCGTGAACGCCTGCAGACATTTCAGCGCGAGGTCATAGGTCAAGCTGAAGCGGTGCAACGCCGCGTCGCGGAAGTAGTCGGTTTTCTCGTTGCGCAAACTTTCCTCCATCCGCTGCAAGGTCCAGTCAAAATGGGTGAGCAGAATTTTAGGAGACGATGGGGATGTTTTCGGTTCAGTCATGAAACTCACTCTTTCTCTCGGTTCGTATTTTGATTATAAAGGCGAAGTTTGGAAAGTTTTACTTTTTTAGCAAAAAACCTCTGATAATAGCCATTCCCGGCAGGGTGAGGGCTTTCTAGTATCTTTTGAAAAGTAGAGGCAAAAGTGGTAGTTTTAGGGGTTTAAATTACACCTAGCAAGTTGCTGAAAAAAAACCATTCAAGGTAATGTTTACTTGAAGTCATGCTGAGCTTGTTATATTTCACCATTGGCTTCATGCCCCAGAGGGGTATGTCGAAGCATGATCCCTGCTTCATGGCTATTTTTCACCCTTCGACAAGCTCAGGGTGACAGCTTAAGACACCTTTTCAGCACCTCTAGTTTAACGATTTATTCATTTTTACGGAATCCATGAGCGACAATCATAGGTTTATCGACAACGGCGACGGGACGGTCACCGACAAGGAAAAGGGGCTCATGTGGACCCACACGGACTCGATGATCGATCTCAAAAAATGGATCAATTATCAGGATGCCATGGATTACGCCCGGGAATTGCGGGAAAAAAAATTCGCCGGTTATGATGACTGGCGCTTACCGTCGAGAGACGAACTGGCTACCGTTTATGATGAGACATCCTCCATCAAAGACAAGTTTGGCAAGGACATTCACATCAGCGATCAATTTTCTCCGGGAGGCGGATTTTCGATGATCGCCGACCTGGTTCCCGGACGCATGCGCACCTGGGTGTTCAACATCAGAACTGGCGAATATTCCCAACCCGACGGGCTGTGGACCATCGCGGATGCCGCCAGAGCGGTGCGTACCATCCAGCCGGATGATTTAAAGAAAATCGAGTCGTAATAAATTCAGGAGACACGTTAATGAGCGACAGTGAAATCCATCATCCACCTGCGGGCTTCAGCGAAAAAGCGTGGATTCAAAATATGGAGCAATACCGGAAAATGTACGACCATTCAGTCCAAGATCCGGAAGGATTCTGGGCGGAACAGGCGGACAAGTTTGTCTGGTTCAAAAAATGGGACGAGGTCCGCAATTTTAATTACAACGTAAAAAACGGGCCTATTTTCATCGAATGGTTTAAAGGCGGGAAAACCAACATCACCGCCAATTGCCTGGACCGGCACCTGGAAACGCGGGCCGATCAAACCGCAATCATCTGGGAAGGCAACGAACCGGGAGAATCCAAAAGCGTCACCTACAGGGAACTGCACGAACAGGTGTGCAAATTCGCCAACGTGCTGAAAAAACACGGCGTCAAAAAGGGAGACCGGGTCACGATTTACATGCCAATGGTGGTGGAACTGGCGGTGGCGATGCTGTCCTGCGCCCGAATTGGCGCGATTCACTCAATCGTGTTTGGCGGCTTTTCGGCGCTGTCTCTCGGCGAACGGATTCACGACTCATCTTCCAAGCTGATGGTGACGACAGACGGAGCCTTCCGCGGCAAAAAACCGGTACCGCTAAAAGGCAACGCCGACGAAGCCATCGAGATCGCTAAAAAACTGGGCGAGCACGTTGAAAAGTGCATCGTCGTCGAACGCGTCGGAGCAAAAATTTCCATCAACATGACCCCGGGGCGGGATTTCTGGTGGCACGAGGAAATGCAAAACGCTTCCGCCGATTGCGAAGCGGAGCCGATGGATGCGGAAGATCCGTTGTTTCTTCTTTATACTTCCGGCTCCACCGGGAAACCCAAAGGGGTCCAGCACAATGTGGGCGGTTATATGATTTTCGCGGCGCTCACGCATAAATATATTTTCGACTACCATGATGGCGACATCTGGTGGTGCACGGCGGACATCGGCTGGGTGACGGGGCATTCTTACATCATCTACGGGCCTCTCGGCAACGGCGCCACCACCATCATGTTTGAGGGAATCCCGACGTACCCCGATGCAGGCCGCTTCTGGGACGTGGTGGACAAATACAAGGTGACACAATTTTATACCGCACCCACCGCCATCCGGTCGCTGATGTCGCACGGCGAAGAAATTCCCGCGAAATACGATCTGTCTTCTCTCAAGGTGCTGGGTTCTGTGGGCGAACCGATCAATCCGGAAGCCTGGCGCTGGTACCACAAGAATATCGGACGCGGAAAATGCCCGGTGGTGGACACCTGGTGGCAGACGGAGACCGGAGGCATTCTCATCACGCCGCTCCCTGGATGCACGCCACTCAAACCGGGATCGGCGACGTTTCCTTTTTTTGGAGTCAAGCCGGCGGTGATCGAGTCCGAAACCGGAAAGGTCAAGGAAGGCAATGGCGTGACCGGTGTGTTGGCGCTTGCGGAACCCTGGCCGGGGCAGATGCGCACGGTTTACGGCGATCATGAGCGGTTCGAGGAAACCTATTTCAAGCTTTATCCAGGGTATTATTTCACTGGCGACGGCTGCCGCCGCGACGAAGACGGGTATTACTGGATCACTGGCCGGGTGGATGATGTCATCAATGTCGCCGGACACCGCATCGGCACAGCAGAGGTGGAATCGGCATTGGTTCTGCACGAAGCGGTTTCAGAGGCGGCGGTGGTGGGCTATCCGCATCCGATCAAAGGGCAGGGGATCTATGCTTACATTTCCCTGATGGATGGAGTGGAATACAGCGATGAACTGGGAACGAAACTTAAAAATTTTGTACGCAAGGAGATCGGGCCGATCGCGGCGCCGGATGTGATTCAATGGGCGCCCGGACTGCCGAAAACACGTTCAGGAAAAATCATGCGCCGTATTTTGCGAAAAATCGCGGCGGACGAAGCCGATCAATTGGGTGATGTGTCAACGTTGGCCGATCCTTCGGTGGTCGAAGAGTTGAAGGATTCGTATCAGAAGCTTAAGGAGAATAACAGCTGAAGGCAGGAAGTCCGGGATCATGGAGTTGAACAAGTTCAACTCCATGACTTCTCACATAGTGAAAAGAGAAAGGTACCCCTCCCTCCCCCAAAAGAGCGCTAATATTCAAAAGGGTATAAATTTCAAAGGATTATCTTTTAAACTTATCCAACTTATCGCGGATTGTCAACGGAATTGTTTTGATTTTATTTAAAATAGGAATTTTTGCGCTCTTTTGGACTAGCTCTTTTCCGGCATAAACTGGCTTGAAACGGGGAGAAAAGTAGGTCGTTTGATGCGGATGTTCTGCGTGGCAAGCAGTTGCTTGACCTGGCTTAAACCTTTATTGGAATGGCTGTTCAGCGGTTCCAGATTCAACGACCGGATGAAGGCCGCACGCGATTCGTTGAGCCTGTGCAGTTGCAGATAGACCCACCCCAATCCGTCGTAGGCGTCCGGTTGCTGTGGCTGACGCCGCAACTCATCCTGATAATAGCGAATAGCTTCCCGGTAATTTTTTAATTGGTAATGGGCGCGGGCCAATTTCGTCCTGACAGTTGTCTGAATTCCAAACAGGCCCTCGCCTTTGGCATTGTATACGGTCTCCGTCACCCCGGAAGAATCGGGGTTGATGGCCAGAGCCTGTTTCAGGGATTCAATGGCCAGCTCGAATTGTCCCAAGCGAAAACGGTTGTAGCCGATTCCTTTTTGCGCTTCGGATTTATTGGGCTGTTTGTTCAGGGATGCCTCAAACATGGCGATGGATTTTTCATAACTCCGCTCCTTAAAAAAGGCCCAGCCCAGTTTGTTGTAGACCTGCCAACCGAATCGTTGATTATCCGCAAAAAACAAAAGCTCGTCGGAAAGAACGGCGTCCGGATCCAGAGAAATGGCTTTCAAGAATAGTTCGACGGCCATGTCCGGGTCGTTCAAGCGGTAGTGAGTCCACCCCAGCCCCATGTAAAGGGAAGCTCGCAGAGGATCGCTTTGTAATTCGCGTTCAAAATACCTTCTGGCGCGATTGGCTTGCCAGCCGTGCATGAGACTCCAATCCAATTTGTAGTCGATTTGCCTTTGATCCGGGTGGCCGGTTTTGGCAATTTTCAGGTAGACGACTGCATCGTTATACTTTTCCAATTCAAAAAAGGCGGTCCCCATGCCTTTGGCGGCATCGGATTTAAAGGCGGGATGTTTTTGCGCCTGTTTGAATTTCTCAAGTGCTTCCCAGTATTGCCCCTTTTCCAACTGGCTCCAGCCCAATCCATTAAAGGCCTCGGCCAAAGGTTTATTCAATCTCTGAATAGGCCGTTGCGCCTCTATATAGTCATAATAGAGGCGTGCGGCTTCTTTGAAGTTTCCTTTGTTAAATGCCTGGTTGGCCTCATAAAGGTCGGGTTCCAGAGTTTTCTGTACGACTTCCATTCCCCGAAGAGCGGTTTGGCTTCCCGGTTCCAGAGCCAGCGCTTTTTGGAAATAATTTCTCGCCGATTCGTGCTCGCCCTTTTTTAATTCCACCATTCCGAGTTGGGTTTGAGGGTGGGACCAATGGGGAAACTTTTCCGCCAGTTCGCGGAATTTTTTTTCGGCAATTCCCAGTTTATTCATGTCCAGATAATATTGGGCGAACGCCGCCTTCTTCATTTTAAGACGATGGACTTCTTTGACGCCCTCGACCAATCCGCTAAAGTTGGGAAAAGTGATAGCGATGGTTTGAAACACTTCCTCCGCTTCCAGTATTTTATTAGTTTTGAGATAGCTCCAGGCGAGGCCGGTTCTGGCATCCAGTGACTGTGACAGAGGTTCGGGCAGGTCTTGAAAAGCCTGCAACGCTCGCCTGTAAAAACGATTGCGGTAATATTTCCAGGCGTCCTCAATAGCACTATTCTCCGGCTGGTTCAGATGCCAGAGGATACTGCGATAGCGCGGGTGCTCCACAGGAAGGGCAAACAGCGAGAGTGTCCCTACGGCATGGGAAACAACGGGCAGGGGAACATCCGGCGAATCTTCATGCGCCGTTTGCCAGAAGCTCAGCATCTGTTGAACTTCCCTGGGATTGAAGATTTTTTGCAGTTCGGGAACTGCCAGAGCTAAATTTTTCTGTTTCAGGTAAACGACCGCTCTCCCTTTATGAACTTCGTAGGATTCCGGGGAAAGTTTCTCAGCCAGCGCAAAGGTGTCCAAAGCCTGCTTGTATTGGTTCATGCTCACATAGCACCAGGCCATTCCCAAAACAGGGGAGGGGTCTTTCCGATAGGCTGTATGGTTCCTCTCGAATGCAAGGAGAGCCAGATCGTATTTTTTCTGATAAAAATACGTCCAGGGCAGAAGGTTCAATGCGTCGGATTGCTCCGGTGCCTGCACAAGTGTTTTTTTGAAGTAGTGCTCCGCCGCTTTATAATTTTGCTGATGAAGCTGCTGCCGGGCAAATTGCAAATCCTGCATGTAGGGCAAGGGAGTGGACTTCTTGGCTGGAAGGAGAAAGGCTTTGGCCGTTACCATCGGTTTGCCGCTGGATTTTTCCTCGGAAAGCCAGTTTTTCCTGATGAGGTTTTTCGAAAAGTCCAGGGACCCACAGCCCGTTAAAACAATCATGAGGGCCCCGGCGGATATGAGCTGCACTCGGCCTTTTATTTTTTGATAGATTATTTTCATAGATTAGCAGGTTGCTGAAAAAGCATTTTAAAAATTGCCTCAAGTTGTCACCCTGAGCTTGTCGAAGGGTGATAATAGGTTGTAAAATAGGGCTCATGCTTCGACATACCCCTCTGGGGCATGAAGCCAATGGTGAAATATAACAAGCTCAGCATGACATCAGGCAAATAGTGCCTTGAATGGACTTTCTCAGCAACCTGTTAGAAAGGCTTGGCTGATTCCGGTTCTCGGTTCGTTATCGGCACATTCCCCGGATATTTGAGGCGAGTTCCTTGTTTTTTTACGATTTACTCCTTTTTTGTCAATCAGATAGGGGCTGAAACGGTTTCGTGTCGCCTGCTTTTATGGATTATTTTTTGTAAAAAAACTCCAACGTGGTATTATTTCCAATTTCCCTAAAGTGACCTAAATCAATGCGTTTTCTTATTTTCACACTATTGACTCTGTTTGCATTATCCAGCCTGGGGTGCTCCAAAGACGAGGGCGCATCCGAGAAAGTCGAAGAGCCTGCATCTCTTTCAGAATCACAGGAACCTGCAAAACCCACGCCTAAAGTGATCCCCGTGACCTTGTCTCCCGAAGATCAGGAAAAAGCCAAACTGGCTCCTGAAGGGATGGTGTTTATTAAGGGCGGATGTTTCATTATGGGCAATGACTATGCTCAGGAAGATGAAAAGCCCGAACACGAGGTTTGCCTGGATGATTTTTTCATGGACAAGTATGAAGTCACGCAGGCCCGCTGGGAAAAACTGATGGGAGCCAATCCTTCCAAATTCATTCATCCCGACAACCCGGTCGAACAGGTCAATTTTTTCGACGCGCAAAGATTCGCGAAAAAATCCAACGGGCAGTGCCGCCTTCCCACGGAAGCCGAATGGGAATATGCCGCCAAAGGTGGATCGGATTCGCGCTATTACTGGGGAAACATGATGGACGAGTCATACGTCTGGTACGAAGACAATTCAGATGGGACCACGCATCCGGCAGGGCAAAAGCAACCGAATCAGAATGGTCGTTACGAAAAGATGGGAAATGTCTGGGAGTGGACGGAGGACTGGTATGAACCTTACTATCAGATCCGCGACAAGAAAAACCCCAAGGGGCCGGAAGCGGGTGAATATAAAGTCATCCGCGGCGGCGCCTTCGATTCTTCCGCCGGGGCGCTCAGAACCACAAACCGCATCTGGCTGCATCCAAAAAACCGCGTTTTCCCCAAAGTCACTACTTTTGGCCAGGCGATCAACGAAATATACAACTACATTGGATTCCGCTGCGCCAAATCCTTTTCCAGCCCGCCGGATAAGACTCAAGAATAACGGTTTCTTTCCGTCATTGATAATAGAACCTTATTCCCGTCCCGGGACTTTTAAAACCCCACTTTATGGATTTAAAGTGTGCATCCCATCTTAAATTCAGTCAGAGGGTACAGAAACGTCTTAATAGTCCTGTTTTCTCTCTTTTGCTTCCGCGTAGCGGCCCAGGCGGTACAGTTGATTTATCCACTCCCATTTATTCCAGCGTTTGCAGATTGGCATAGCGGGGCGTTGCCCTATGGGCTATTGCTCCTTTCTCAACTCATCATCATTGTATTGTGCCTGAAGGTCATATATTCATTCCGTGGGGACAGGATTTCTCCAAGCTTAAAGTCGGGTAAACTTTATCTGATCCTCGGCTGTTTATACTTTTCTGTCAAGATGGTCCGAATAATAGGGGGTTTTACTTTTGCAGCCGATGTGAGTTGGTTTCAGGCGAGAATACCAGCATTCTTTCACCTGGTTTTGGCATCCTTTCTTATCGTATTGGGATTTTTTCATTATAAATTCGGCAAAACTCCGCAAAGATAACGGAACAAACCACAGGAACGGCAGATGAAGAAAATAATCGCATGCACCACGTACCCCATGGTGATGTCATTGGGCCTCATTTCGCACTATTGGATGCTGCATGGCGGATTTTCCATAAAAACCGCAACCTACACTCCGGTTATTGTGGGAGCTTTTATCATCACGCTCATGGAATTAAAATTTTCCCATAGAAAAAAATGGTTGGCGGAAAAAAGCGACCTGTTAAACGACACGGTTTATATGGTTTTGGTGCAGGTTCTTCTTCCTAGGCTCTTATCGTTCTTTGTCGCCATCACCTTATTGAGGTCACTACAAAACAGCCAATGGATGGTGACTGGTTTTTGGCCGCACGCTTGGCCCCATTTTTTACAGGCGATGCTTATGATATTGGCCGCCGATTTCTTAAGGTACTGGTTGCATAAGTTGAGCCACGAGTGGCCTCCGTTATGGCGTTTGCATGCGGTGCATCATTCCCCACACAAACTCTATTGGGTCAATGTCGGACGGTTTCATCCTGTGGAAAAGGCCTTGCAATTCATATTCGACGCATTGCCGTTTATTTTGCTGGGCATTTCCGAAGAAGTTTTAGCTTTGTATTTTGTTTTTTATTCGATCAACGGTTTTTTTCAGCATTGCAACATCGAGTTACGCCTGGGATTCCTAAACTACATCATCAGTGGTCCCGAACTGCACCGTTGGCACCATTCCAAATTGGTTGAGGAAGCCAATCGCAATTACGGAAATAACACCATTGTTTGGGATTTAGTTTTCGGCACACGATTTTTACCCAAGGACCGGGAGGTGGACGAGCTGGGTTTGAAAAACAGAAGTTACCCAACCGGTTTTGTGGATCAGCTCAAGACTCCCTTTCTCCATAAAAGAGCGGATTTAAACTGATTTTTTTATGCCCACGATACGAGATATCGCCTTAAATGCAATGGTCCCACTTCAGATGCTTTGGATCAAACATCGTCATTGGCAACCCTTCATTGAGAACACTCATTGCCCGCAAAAGGTTCAAGACAAACTGCTCAAAAAAATACTCGCTCGCAACAAAAACACCCAGTTTGGGCAAGAACATAACTTTTCTTCCATCACATCCTACTCGGATTTTTGCAGCACCATCCCCATCAATACTTACGAAGATTTAAGACCGTATATTGAGAAGCAAGAAGAGGGGGAAAGCTCGGCCCTTAATTCAGAGCATCCGGAGATTTACGCTCAAACCAGCGGCACGACGGGAAAACCCAAGTACATTCCTATCCTGCCCAGCACCCTTGCCCAATTTAAAAAAATTCAGGCCCTGTTTTCCTATGCCAAACAAAAAGGAATTCCGTCCATTTACAAAGGCCCAATGCTGATCATTGCAAGTCCCGAAGTGGAGGGTCATTTAAACGCCGGAAGTCCTTTCGGTTCCATGTCCGGCGTTCTGAAAAAATGTCTGCCCAGAGTTTTAAGGGGAAAATATTTTATCCCAGCGGAAGTTTTTGCAATTCAGGATTATCAGCTTAAATATTTGCTGATCGCGGCTTTCTCTCTGCAAAAAAAGAATCTCACCTTTATGGCGAGCGCGAATCCCTCTACCTTCTCCAGGTTGCTGGATGTCATTCATTCCCATGGAGAAATGCTTCTCTCTCTTTTTAAAAGCGGTGATCTTTCAACCCTCATTGAAGGAGAGGATAAAAATCGATTCGATTCCGTTCGCAATCAGCTTAAACCCGGCAGTAAAAGGCTGGATGAATTGAAAACCCTTTTTGAACTAAACAGGCCTCTTGCTTTTAAAGATTTTTGGCCTGATCTGGAAGCCATAGCGACATGGACCGGAGGAAGTTGTGGAGTGCTCATCCCCAAACTCCAGTCCATTCTTCCTGACAAGACGAAAATTATTGAGATGGGGTATTTATCCAGTGAATTTATTGGAAGCATAAACATCGATGTCGTAAAAGGGATATGCCTTCCAACTTTCCAAGATAATTTTTTTGAATTTATTGAAATAGAGGATTGGGATAACCGGAATCCCCAACCTCTCACTCTGGATCAAGTGCAGGAAGGAAAAAAATACTATGTCCTGGTCACAACTCAAAACGGGCTTTATCGTTACTTCATAAATGACATCGTTGAAATTGGTCCCAAATTCAATCAAACACCGTCCCTACAATTTGTACAAAAGGGAAGGGGGGTCACCAACCTTACGGGGGAAAAGCTTTACGAGACTCAAATTATTCAGGCTTTGAATAACGTGCAAAATAAAATAAATAGAGATTTTCATTTTTATCTGATGCTGGCAGATCCCGAGCAACTTCACTACACCCTCTACATCGAGTGCCCCCCATTCGATTTTTCGTTGCAGGATTTGTTGGAAGGACAGTTGTCCCAATTAAATATCGAGTTTGAAGCAAAACGTAAAAGCGCAAGGCTTGGTCCCACAAAAATCGTTCATGTCAATGAAGGAACTTTTGAAGCCTATAAACAATTTTGCATTGAAAATGGGCAACGAGAAGGGCAATTTAAGCTAGTCAAATTGCAATATACGAAGGATTGTTCATTTGATTTTTCACCGTATCTCTACCTATAAAATGAAAATAAAGCATCTGCAAATCAAGAGAATTGCAATTCCATTCAAACAGTCATTTGAGCATGCATCCGCCAGCCGGTCTGAAACGGAGAGTGTCCTTGTGACCCTGGAATCTGAAAATGGCCATCTCGGGTATGGAGAAGGATGCCCACGCGATTATGTCACGGGCGAGTCCGTAGATTCCGCTATCGTTTTTTTTGAGAAACACAAAAACTCATTTAAAAACATTTTCGATCTTGCGGACCTGAAATCCTGGGTGACCGAGTTTCAAACTGATATCGACCTCAATCCGGCTGCATGGTGCGCGATTGAACTGGCAATTCTCGATCTGATGGGAAAGGAAAGCCAGCAATCCATAGAAGCACTATTGTCTTTACCTCAATTAGAAGAAGATTTTTACTATACCGCCGTCTTGGGCATTAATAGTCTGAAAGGGTTTCAACAACAACTCGAAAGATATTTGAACTGGGGATTCCAGGATTTTAAAATTAAAATTTCCGGGAATCTAAAAGAAGACCATGAGAAAATTGGACTATTTCAAGCGATGCAGAATCCGTCCATCAAAATTCGTCTGGATGCGAATAATCTTTGGAAAAACTCCCGTGAGTCTGTCGATTATATTTCTGAATTGGATTATCCGTTTTCCGGCATTGAAGAGCCTCTACAACCGAAGGATTTTCAGGGATTGCGGAAAATATATGATGCACTGAAAATCCCCGTCATTTTGGATGAAAGCTTTTTCAGGAAGGATCATTTTCAGCATATTCGAGAATCGCCAGAGGTCTGGGTCATCAACCTACGCTTATCGAAAATGGGTGGCATTCTGCGGTCTCTTTCTATCGCCGAGCAAGCCGAAAAAGAGGGATTTTCGATTATCATTGGGGCACAAGTCGGGGAAACGAGTATTTTGACAAGAGCCGCACTCACCATCGCAAATTCAATCCGGGATACTTTAATCGCTCAAGAGGGGGCATTTGGAACTCACCTTCTGCAATATGATATTACCAACCAACCGCTGATGTTTTCGAAGAAGGGGGTTTTATCACACGATGCATTTGCAGAAAAACCTGGTTTAGGCCTTAGTATTGATGAAACTCTGGTTGGCAAAAGTTAAGAGGATGATACGCCGGACAGATTGAAGATTCTTAACTTAACGGCACTCGCTGCAAATGCCGAACATGTCCAGCTTGTGAGAGGTGATGGTGAATCCGTTGCGGGCGGCGACTTCTTCCTGAAATTTTTCAATCAGGGGATGATTGAACTCGATGATCTTGCCGCATTCGGTGCAGATCATGTGGTCGTGGTGACCGTGCATGTATTTGTGCTCGTAGCGTTTCTGCCCGTCGCCAAAATCCAGTTCCGAGGCCAGGCCGCTTTGCGTCAACAACGCCAGGGTCCGGTAAACCGTTGCCAACCCGACCTTGGGTTCCGCGGCGGTGACCAGCCGGTACAAATCCTCGGCGCTGACGTGCTCTTCGCAATCCAGAAACGCTTTCAGAACCGCCCGCCGCTGCCGGGTGATTTTAAGGTTGTTCTGAGTGATATAGTCTTCGAGAACTTCCAGTTCCTTGCTGGCCATAAAGTCCCGTTAAATGAAACCCATTATCAATAGAACAGTAATTTAACACGCGTTCCCCGCCGGGTCAACTTTGAGCTTACAGAATAAGCACTTGCCGGAAATTTTTTCCGGAAAAATGATCTAATCCTTTTCCAGCTCAGCTTTTATCTGATCAACGAAATTATCTGCCGCGATTTCCACTTGCGTCCCGGATTCCATCTGCTTCATCATGTACTTTCCGGATTTGATCTCATTTTCTCCGATGATTAATGTAAACCGGGCCTGGGATTTATTGGCCTTGCGCATCTGGCTTTTCATACTGCCACCGTCATAATCCTGATCGACGACGCATCCTGCCGTTCGCAACTGGTGCACCACGTTGAAGCTGTGATGTTTCGCTTCTTCTCCCAGGCTGATGACAAAAATATCCGGTTGGGATTCGATCTCGCTCTTCCCGTCAAACGGGATGACCGAAATCAAACGCTCCATGCCGAGGGCAAACCCGAAACAGGGAGTCGAGGGACCGTCAAACTCTTCGACCAGAGAGTCGTAGCGTCCGCCGCCGCAAATGGCGTTTTGCGCGCCCAGGCCTTCGGAAGTCACTTCAAACGTGGTGCGCGTGTAATAGTCCAGTCCGCGCACGAGCAGGGGATTGATGGCGTAGGGGGTCCCGGCCACATCGAGAAGCGCCTGCACTTGGGCGAAGTTTGCCTTGCACGTTTCGCAGAGATGGTCCTGAGTTTTCGGCAGTCCCTTCGCGATTTCCTGATCGCGTTCAACTTTACAATCGAGAACCCTGAGCGGATTTTTTTCATAGCGGTTGTTGCAGTTGGAGCAAAGTTCTTTCAAGTGCCCACGGATCGCGTCTTTTAGAACTTCCCGGTATTGAGGACGGCAATCGGGACAGCCGAGGCTGTTGATCTGTAGTTTCAGATCCTTCAATCCCAGAAGATGAAAGAACTCGATCAACAGCGTCATGACTTCCACGTCGATGGCGGGGTTGTCCGTGCCCATGGCTTCGATGCCGATTTGATAAAACTGGCGGAACCGTCCTGCCTGCGGGCGCTCGTAGCGAAACATCGGCCCCAGATAGTAGAGCTTGACGACAGAGGGCGGGTTGTACATCTTGTGCTCGATGTAAGCCCGCACTACAGAAGCGGTGCCTTCCGGGCGCAGGGTGATCTGCTCGCCGCCCCGGTCCTCGAAGGTGTACATTTCCTTTTCAACGATGTCGGTGGTCTCGCCGATACTGCGGGAAAACAGCGCGGTTTTTTCGAAAACGGGCAGGCGGATTTCCTTGAAGCCGTATTTCCTGAAAACGTTGCGGGCAATGTCTTCCACCCATTGCCATTTTTCGATCTCTCCGGGGAGAATGTCTTTGACGCCGCGAATACTCTGTATTTTCATGAGCTGGGAGCTTTTAACTGAGTCATTGCAAAAGAGTTGGGAAATTTGAATCCCCAATCATACGCGAATTGAGACGAAAAAAAAGTTCGATTATGCAAAGGGAAACGTTTTGTCGGGGAGGGCAGAATGGGCAAACGAGGCTGGCTGGCTTATTTTTGCACGGGTTGGGAGTTGGCAAGATATTGCTCGGCCATTTTCACATCATGCGAACTGCCAATATAAAGAGGAACCCGCTGATGAATTTCGGTGGGCGTGATATCGAGAATGCGCTTGGTTCCGATGGACCCCCGCCCACCGGCATTTTCGATAATCATGGCCATCGGCGCCGCTTCGAAAGCAAATCGCAATTTGCCATTGGGGCTGCTCTTGTCTCCGGGATACATAAAAATTCCGCCCTTCAACAATGTTCTGTGGAAATCCGATACTAGAGTGCCGATGTAGCGGAGCTTATAAGGACGCTTGGTTGCCTCGTCCTTTTCCTTCAGGTAGGCGACGAACCTTTTTTGCTCTTCGCACCACTTTTCAGTATTGCCTTCATTGATGCTGTACGTGGAACCTTGCTCCGGAATGCGGATGTCCGGATGCGAAAGAAAAAACTCACCCAAAGCCGGGTCGAGCGTGAACCCATGCACTCCCATTCCCGCAGTGTAAATAAACATGGTGCTGGAACCGTAAATGATGTAACCGGCGGCCACCTGCTGATCGCCGCGTTGCAGTAAATCTTCATCGGTCACCTTGTTGCCTGCGGTCTTCTTTTTGTAGATGGAAAAAATAGTGCCGATGCCAACGTTGACATCAATGTTCGAGGAACCGTCCAGCGGGTCCATCATGAAAATATATTTCCCGGGATTTTTCTCCGGCGGGATGATGACCGGGTATTCCAGTTCCTCGGAAGTGATGGCGCACACTGTTTCCGACTGGCCGATGATTTTCGTGAAGGTCAGGTCGGCAAACTCGTCGAGTTTCTGTACCTCTTCGCCCTGAACGTTGATCTTTCCGGTCAGCCCGAAAATATCTTCGCCGATCCCCGCCTTGTTCACTTCCAGGGAAATGATTTTGGCGGCCACCATGATCTCGTTCATCAGGCTGGTGAATTC
>JAJDBE010000021.1 GCA_029261515.1 Nitrospinaceae bacterium
GGAGAAACCGCGGTCGCTTTTGGGAAGACGGGGAGGACGTCAAAAATGTTGGTTTTAGTTTCCACGAAACAAGAGCCTTTAAAGTGATGGAGCTTTCAATTCACCCTTTCTAAGCAAAGCGTATGCCAAAACGGAAATCGCCTCGTAAACCATTTTAAACAAAGGAGTTTTTATATTGCTACACGATCAATCTGCCTGTTTGAAAAGGGCAAAAACTGCCGCTTCGAGGGGAAACATTGCCAGTTAATGCGCTTCGCGATGCAACAGGGTCAGGTGGGTTTTGAGCGGTGGCTGACCGAGCCGGTCAGGGAAAAGAAAAAAGGCTCGCCCGAAGAGCGAACCTAGTTCCATATGTGTAGGGGATCATACTATATGTACGATCATTTACGGGTTTTAAAGGAGGGTAAAAAGATTATGTCAAGGTTTTCGTATTTCAAGCCTGTGTGCTAACGCTTAGTATGTAAATCCCCACTTTTTGGCGGTCTGAGTACAAGTGATTGTGAGGCTAAATTCTTTTCATAAGATCGTTTATCGCTCTAACGGCATTTCTCCTGTAGTCTTCCTTAACCTGTACTCGACGACCGCTGATGTTGTGCCGACCGGCCACAAGGTCGATGAAGGATTGGCCGCGAGCAAACGCTACTACCCCTGTAGTTCCAAAATCACGCATCTCGACCATTCCACTCATTGGGGTCTTAAAATCAAAATAATCTGGATTGTGTTTTATCAGATCTCCTACTTGCTTGTCGATGCTATCGAGGACTGCGGAATAAGCTGAGGCTGGCCCCATATATTGAGTAAGGCGATTTTTCACGATGGTATGAACCTTTGGTAATTTTCTTTTTTCGCGTAGCAGTTTATCTGAAAATGAATGTTGGGCGTAAATTGGCGAAGGTAGTTGCAATCCATAAATTAATGAAAATGCATTTTGTAATGCTCTTCTCGATGAGTCGTCGGCCATGACAGGAAGAATTAACTGATCGGTAACTGATAGGGCAATTTGCGTGTAGATTGAAAAGCTGGGATTACAATCGATAAACGCTGTGTCAAATTCATCTGAGACAGGCTTAATAAAATCAAGGAGCCAATCGATTACAGAAAGCCAGGGGTTTGATCCGGGAATTTGAGTATTCGCTAGAGTGGAGATTGCCGTTGCTTGAAGCTCGAGAAGCGGGTCTCCGGGGCACAACGACACGTTGGGTTCTATGTGGGGATTAAACGTTTGTGGACTCACGATGAAGTCGTGTGGTTGAAGTGTCGGTGGAGGAGCGTAAGGATTTGGTAGGCGCATCTGAAAATATCCACCGATTGATGCCCTCGGCGTTTTTCCCTGAACCTGAAGTAGTTTTTTGCTTCCGTCGCCGACGAGGCCACCAAGCATTAGTTCAGATAGGTTTGCTTGTGGACAAAGATCGAGGACGAGGATTTTTTTGTCCGGGTGAGCTTTGGCGTAAGCGAGGATTGTTTGGAAGTTTAGGGATGTTTTCCCCGTGCCGCCCTTGTTGTTCCAGAATGCGTAGGTTTTCATATTTTCAACTCCATTTCTTAGCATTGGTACACACCGTACCATATAATGGGATTGAATTGCAAGGCATGGTATCTCAGGAAATTCTGACCTGTAAATTGAGCTGGTCAGGCATGGGATGTCGCCCCATTTTTAAACAGTTGCCTAATAATACTCACAATGGGAACTAACGGGTTAGGCTAGGACGACTTCCTAGAGAGGCTCCCCTCTTCCTCTCCGCATTATTTTCCGACGACGTTCCGCAAAGCCTGGTTGATGCGCGATTGCCAGCCCCGCCCGCTTTTCTTAAAGTGTTCAACAATTTCCGGATCAAGCCGCAGGGTGACGGGAGTCTTGGTCGGCGCTTTTTGCGGTCCCCGTTGTCCGCGCAGTCGTTTCATTCCTTCAAAAAATTCCGGCGGCATCGCCTCTTGCGCCGGTTTAAAATCCTTCATGTCTTCACGCGTGATTTCGCGCACTTCGCCGACTTTATCCGTCAATGGTTTTTTCGGTTTCTTCATAAAGTTTCTCCTCTCTTTTGTTGGCTTTTCTAAAACTAATGACGCGCAGTTTTTCACCGCGGATCGTGAAACAAACAACGTGCAATCGTCCATCAAGTTTCCCCTGCGCTACAAACCGCGCTTCCTCATTCTGGCGATGATCGTGGGCGATCCGCGCTTTTTCCCAGTCCATTTCAATAATCTTGTGAAAGGGCAATCCTCTTTCGGCTTCGTTCTTCGCGCTTTTCCCGGCATCGTATTCGATCTCCATAATTTAATTGTACATATATTTAAATATGAAGTCTATATTTTTTTGTATGTATGAAAAATGTCCTTTGCGGGCAAAATAAAATTTTAAAAGTTCGCCGCTTGGAGCTACAATGGGAAGGTTTGGTAAGGCGTATTAAAACAAATATTTTTGGGAACGTTTGGTATGGCAATTCGACAAAAAGCCCGCCTCGGCGACGTCCTGGTCCAGGCCGGGGCAATCACTCAAGGCCAATTGGACCAAGCCCT